>JAKSAW010000090.1 GCA_022361455.1 Pseudomonadales bacterium
GAGAAATTTGGTGAAATTCTCAACGTCATGTCCAAAGACCTTTGCCCGAATCGTTTGGCCGAATACCTCTACACCTTAGCTGAAAAATTCAATGCCTTCTTCCGCGACTGTCAAGTCATCGGCACCCCAGAGGAAGGTCCTCGCTTATCTCTATGCGAGCTTACAGCGCATATCTTACGTCAAGGTCTCGATCTTTTGGGCCTAAAAACCCTCGAAAAAATGTAAACCACTGTATTTCTCTGGATTCTCTTCCTATAAAAATTCACACTTGAGCAGAGTATGCTTTTGCAGCAAAGAACTCTTGCATTTTAACGCGAATATTGGATCAACTGATCGACAAGTGACTTATTAAAAAACTCTTGAAGAAAAACCTGTAAATAAAAAATCCTGTTGTAAGCTACTACACCACAACAGGAGGCAAAAGTGTCCGAAGAGCTTTTGATAACTACATTCTGCATTGTTGATGATTTTTGTTCCAGCTTTGAAGATGATTGGAATAAAATTCTTCTAGAACACTCTAAGCATAAAAACCTTAAGAAGCCCTCACGAGTTCCTCAGCTAGCTTTAAGCGAATTGATGACAATCACTATTCTTTTCCATTCATCAGGATATCGCACATTTAAGGACTATTACACGCGGTGTGTTAGCTCTTATTGGAAGGATTATTTTCCAGATCTTGTCTCGTATGGCCGGTTCGTTCAGCTAATGAAACGGATTACATTTCCGATATTTTGCTTACTGCAAACACTACTTGGATCTTGCAGTGGGGTTTCTTTTTTAGATAGCACTATACTAACCGTATCTCATCGTTGTCGAATAGCTTCTCATAAAGTCTTTAAGGAATGTGCCAAAAGAGGCAAGGGAACGACTGGCTGGTTTTTTGGATTCAAGCTTCATATTGTTATTAACCACCAAGGAGAAATCATATCGTTTATGCTAACACCAGGAAATACTAGCGATGTGTCTGTTGCCAAACAACTTGTTAGAAAATGCTTTGGGTTGCTCTTTGGTGACAAAGGGTACATTTCAAGCAAGCTCTTTAACGATCTTTACGACAAGGGATTAAAACTAGTCACGAAGATACGAGCAAACATGAAAAACAAGCTGATGCCACTCATTGAAAAAACGAGGTCTTATTGAAAGCGTCAATAATCGGTTGAAAAATGGAGGGCAAATAGAGCATCATCGCCACAGAAGTA
>JAKSAW010000291.1 GCA_022361455.1 Pseudomonadales bacterium
CCCATGCGGCCTTCGGAGCCCATGAATAATTCTCGGATATCAGGACCAGCAGAGGAAGCTGGAATGGTTGGTATTTCTAAGGTGCCTTCAGTGGTTTCGATATTACCACCTGCGAACATTTGCTCGATACGACCATAGCGTAGCGATTGCTGTCCACTGGAGCGGCTGGCTACCCAGCCACCCACAGTAGAAAGCTCCCAGGACTGAGGAAAGTGTCCTAAGGTGTAGCCATGAGCCGCCAGCTGTGACTCCACCAAGGGGCCGGGCGTCCCTGCGCCGAATGTTGCGATATTACTTTCTCTGTCTAGATCCAGTAATTGGTTCATGCGGCCCATATCAATGGTTAATACAGGGCGCTCAGTTTTTTCAGGATTGATGTGACCTACTACAGAGGTGCCACCACCATAAGGGATCACTTCAAGATTCTTTTCTTTGGCGAACTTTAATAGCTCGCGCACTTGCTGGGCGTTTTCAGGGAAGGCTACGCCATCGGGGAAAAGGCCAAAGTCACCGCTGCGCATGGCTAACCAATCAGGAAAGCTCTGTCCGCGTGAGTGGCGAATGCGATCGCCTTTGTCGGTGCTGATTAGAGCGTGTTCAGGCATTCGAGAATCGGGTACTTGCGTTAGTACTTCGTCGAAGGTGGCGTCTTTCAGGATATTGCCTTCGCCCAAAGCCTCGATTAAGAATTGGTGAGCCGATTTTTTAAGTGGAAAATTGTTTGAATCATCACCCCAGCCATTCCAACGTCGCATAGCCTGTCCTCTCTCAATAGGTAGTTTTGTTTGATTATTAATCCGCTTGGTGCGGTTTAGTTGTCTGTGTTATTCGTTTTGCATCGATATATAGTAGTTGTAACGGCGTTTTTTTCACTGTCGAATGGGGACACCCAAGGCACGAATTGGGACAATCCAGGCCGAAACTCGTCAAAACCGGTTGGCCATAGTAAAATTGTGAGTTAATACAATCATCTACGCTTGGCTCAGACTGTCGCATACATGACTCAAGACAATTCAACCACAGATATGGGATTTGCCTCCGTTCCAGCGGTGAAGCAATACCTAGAAATGGCCCAATCGCGCGGGGTGGAATGCGATCAAGCCCTCGCCAATGCTGGGATTGAACAGGCCATCTTGGCTGATAGCAATAAGCGCGTTCCCGGTGCTGCGCTGCAAAAACTGCTGATTGAATTGATCCCACAAACCAATGATCCCTGTTATGGGCTGCATACGTCGGCCTTTATCCAGCCTGCATCCTATGGGGTGCTGGGTTATATCGCCATGAACTGCGGTACAGTTGGTGAAGCGTTAGTAAAGATCCCGGTCTATGAGAAGATCGTTGGTGATATGGGCGTCACCACTACTAAAACCGATGGTGAAGATATTTGGGTGCGTTGGCACTGCAACTTTGATCACCCCATTGTGCGTAGGCAGGTGATTGAAAATGTATTGAGTTCCTGGACGCGATATACCCGTTGGATCACCGGTGAGTTTGATCGCTCCCCCTATGTGGTGCATTTTGAGCACAGTGCGCCTGAAGATCCTGCATTGCTAAGTGAGTATGAGCAAGCCTTTGGCTGCCCGGTGAAATTCGATCAACCGTATAGTGCATTGCTGGTCACTCAAGAATACTTGGATCACCCGATTCGCCAGGCGGATCCCCATTTGCTGCAAACGCTAGAAGACCACGCGACGCAAATTCTTCATGAGATCGATAAAGATCAGCCGTTAAAATATCGCGTATCCAATCTACTGCGGCTGATGCTGAAAAGCGAGTTGCCTCGTAAGGAAACCATCGCCGAAAAGCTAGGTATGAACATTCGCACCTTGCAGCGCCGTTTGCGTGATGAGGGTAGTGGCTATCAAGAACTATTAGACGAGCTACGTTTGGAGCTTGCGCGTAATTACCTTAAGAATAGCCGTTTGAGTATTGATGAAATCAGTAGCTTATTGGGGTTTGCAGAGCCCAGGTCCTTCCACCGCAGCTTTAAAAAGTGGGTGGGGGTTACTCCGGGCGTTTATCGAAGTGATGGTTAGATTAATCTAAGCGCATATTCGTAGTAATGCGATCGAACTGATTGGCTTGAATATTAAGTTCAGCTTCCGCTTCTGCCAGGCTCGCTTCCAACTTAGCAATGCGATCATCCAAATGTGCTTTTGAGGTTTCTAAATCAAACTTCTGTTCAACTAAAGCCGAATACTTGGCTTCCGCCTCAGCGATCATCGCTAGTTGATTCTCAACCGTTTCCAATTCTTTATGTGCCAAGGTAATTTGCATTTGCAAACTATCTAGAACCCGTTGCCCATAGGTTTCTTGGCTTGCGAATTTCATTTCGAAAGCGGTATAGAGGGGGTAGGCTGCCAGCAAAAAGGAAAGGGCAATACCAATTAAGAATCCCGAGCCAAATCCAGAGCGCTTGGGTTTGTCGTGAGCTACGTGATGTGAATCGCTTTGCTGCGGCGCGCTGCTTGCATCTTGAGAGATGCTAGTAACATTAGATTCCGTAGCGCTTTCTTGTGTTTCTTCTGTTGCTTGCGTTTCTTTCTCTGAGGCCATGGGCTTTCCCTTTAAAGGTAATACTTGGATATTCTTAAGGTGATCGCTGTTTTTCTTGTACTTATTCGCGTACCAACTAAAGCCACTTACTAAGACTATCTTTCTTAAAATACCAACGAGCTATTCATTTGTTTAAGTATAGGAGCTAAACACCAGGATACTTGTAAAATTCGGTCAAAATCTGTGAGCCTGTTTACCTATGGCTATTAGATCTATTCGCAATTTTAGGGCTAATTCCTGAATCAATTAGGGGCTTATCAACGTTCGGGTCCCCCATTTGATAGATATTTTTCCGTTTTCTTTAATTCTATGATCAATCCCATGACAAATTGGTTAATTTTTGGAAGCTTTTACGGAGTGGTCATGGGGCAGATTAAGCGGTTAGCCGTTGTAGCAGGATTAATAATCGGGTTAACCGGGTGTGAATTTGTGGATGATATGCCTTTAGTTGGGCGCTACATTGCCAAAAATGTCTGCGCTGGGCTATTTGTTGAAGGTTTTGATGAGCAGCTGGTGGTAGAAGACTATATCACTCCATTTGTGCCCTTTATTCAGTCCACTTGGCAGGTGGATATCGACCATAACCTGCAAACCGTTGAAGTATCTAATTCCATCTTTAAAGGCACCGAAGCTAGAGCTTTGCATCGTCCACCCATTGGTTGTGTTAGCCCTTTAGATCAGAGTGATGCTGATCTGCTAGCCCAAGCCCCAAGTGCTGCTCCCCCGAAGCAGTTGGACCCATCACTGCCATGGCCCTTTGGCAGTGGTGGGAAACCAGCTCTTGATGTTTACGGCGTTGATTACGATGCCATTGAAACCGCTTTTGATGAAGAGTTCGCTGAGCCTCCAGGCGGCCGTAAGAATACCGTGGCCTTATTGGTGGTATATGATAACTACTTAATCGCTGAACGTTATCAAGATTCGATTGATGCCTTTGCGCCACTCAAAGGTTATTCCATGTCGAAGAGTTTAATTAATGGCGTGATGGGTGTTCTGCAACAGCAAGATATTATGGATATCTCCGACACCACCGGTTTGGCTGAGTGGCAAAATGACAGTCGTGCCAACATCACGATTGAACAACTCATGCGTATGGAAAGTGGTTTGCAATATACAGAACGGGCGATGGGAAATGATAACGATCAAGGTCGCTTACTCTATGGTGATCAAGCGCCCACTGATTATGCTATTGCTCGAGCCGCCGAAAGGGATCCTTCAACAGGCTTTAATTATTCCTCTGGGGATAATGTGATTTTAGCGCGGGCCATTCAAAACAAATTGGGCGGCTCGCCACAGGCTGCCTATGATCTTTATAAAACCGAATTTTTTGATCGAATCGATGCCGTAACCGCGCTTGTTGAGCATGATGTGAATGGCACCTTTTTAAGTGCTGAATCAGTATTTTTATCAGCACGGGATTGGGCTCGGTTTATTCAGTTATACATGAATAACGGTGAATGGAATGGTGAGCAAATTCTTACCGAAGAATGGGTGAGCCAGAGTTTAATTCCTAGTAAATTTGACGAGCGTTACGCAGCAAATATTTGGGTTAATACCAACCAAGAGGCGTTTCCAGGTTTACCTGAAGATACCATTGCTTTTTATGGTGCCATGGAACGTTTTGTACTGGCCATTCCATCACGTAAAGCGATCGTGGTAAGAATGGGTTATTCCCACAATCGAGAGTCGGTGAATATCAGCGAGTTCGCTGCGAAGATTCTTGAAGCTTTGCCTTTACCACAATAGTTAATCTTAACGGCCCAATTGCTCCCGCACTTGGGCATACCACCCTGGTCCATCTACCACCTCGCCATCTTCTCTTAGTTCAGGATAGGGAAGGCGTTTGTCTTGGCAGAATTTAGTAAGCCGTGGATGGGCCCATTCAAAGAACGTCTTTTTGAATTCTTCTGGTGAAATTTTATTGGTACCGTACAGGCCGGCTTTTTCGCGCTGATATTGCGCTTCTGCCAAAATAATTCCCGATGCCACCGACACGTTAAAGGATTCCACCATGCCGCGCATGGGAATGGTAATGGGGTGATCTATGAGTTCAAACGCTTCATCACTCAAACCATGCTTCTCGTTTCCCATCACAATTGCAGTGGGTTTGGTGTAGTCCACGTCTCGATAGTTAATTGCTGTGTTACAAAGATGGGCCGCTACCAGTTGGTAGCCTTGTTGCTTCAGGTTTTGTAAAGGTTCAATGACACTGGTATGCACATTTAGATTCACCCATCGCCAAGCTCCTCTGGCGGTGCCTCGAAAGGGTCGATAGTGCCCCGAAGGCACCACGCAATGGATTTCATGTATACCCACCGCCTCGCAATTACGCATTATCGCAGATAAGTTACGGTCTTTATGAACCTCGTCGGTTACTAGGGTTAAATCCGGTTGGCGGTTATTGAGAGCTTCGGTGAGCTTTTCGAATCGTTCAGGTGTCATATGGGTGAAACGTTTGTGAAATAGTCAAAGATGGCACATTATAGAACCCAAGGACTGTTTGAAAAAGAGCCAAGACTGATCCGATTTCGTCCACTAATTGAAAGAATTCTGCATTAAGCTGGATGAGTTCGAGATTGATGTCATTGATGTAAGCGTGCCATTGTCAGAAATAGTTAAGATAGGGAACCAATTATGCCCGAAGAATTCCGAATTCCCCCAGTCACCACCGATGCCGAGGGCAAACCTCGAGGTGCGGGGTTTGAGTTTGAGTTGGGTAATCTGACCATCGAAGAGATCGCTGATGCCTTACATAAGCGCTTTGGTGGAGAGCAAAAAAAGCTCAGCGCATTCGAAGTGCACTTAATCGATAGTGCCTTGGGCAAAATAAAGGTAGAGAGAGACACTCAATTATTAACGTCTCTTAGCTATCGCGAATGGCTAGGCTCCATTGGCATTGATTTTTCTCCTGGCGCTGAAGGGGAGGCGCTGGAACGCGAAGTGGACAAATTAAGCCGTTGGTTGGTGCCATGCGAAATTGTGACGCAGCCAATCGGTTTTGACCAATTGCATTTACTTCATGACCTGGTTGAAGTATTCGATGAATACAAGGCGCAAGGCACGCATATGGCGCCGCACTATGCCTTTGGTTTGCATATTAATGCGTCTACCCCGGACTTTGCCGCAGAAACATTATTATCTTATTTGCAGGCATTCTTGTTGTTGGCGGATTGGATTATTCAAGATGCGGGCACTGATATTACGCGACGATTCTTTACAAACTATATTGATCCATTTCCATTTGTGTACGCGCGCAAAATTTTATCGGCTAGTTATCAGCCCGGTGTTGAGCAATTAATCGAAGACTATTTGGAATACAATGCAACTCGTAATCGGCCACTAGACATGTTGCCGATTTTTTATATGATTGCCCCTGATATGGTAACTAATGCCATTAAAGAAGATGAACGCAAATTGATTAAAGGTCGGCCCGCGTTTCATTATCGCTTGCCAGATTGCCGAGTAGGACAAGATGGTTGGAGTGTTGCTGATGAGTGGAATCGTTGGCAGTTAGTGGAAACTATTGCTGCTCACCATGACTCTCGCGCTAAGTTGATGGAACTATGGGATAAAGAACAATCGGTGTTTAAATTAATACCTAACACCAATTGGATCAAGCAAATGGCCGGCTTTATAAAAGATTTAGAATTGAATTAATGAGTAACTTTGCAACTAAACCCGTGATTGGCGTAACGGGTCCTGACCGTGGTGGTTTCGCCGCTTGGTTGATGACGAGCTTAGCCATTCGCAGAGTCGGCGCCACTCCTGTTCGTATTACCCCTTCAAGCCCACGCAATGAAAGTGAATTACACGGTGTGGTCATCGGTGGCGGTAGCGATGTGGAACCTCTGCATTATGGTGAAGAGCCGCAAGAATCAAAAGCCAAGAAATCTCCTAAGATTCGCGTGCTGGACTGGACTGTAAACCTCTTATTATTTCTATTACGTTGGATTTTTTCGGTTAAGGATTTGCAGCGTTACGATCCAGAGCGGGACAAGCTTGAACGTCATATGATTGAGTACGCGTTACGTGAAGGGTTGCCTATTCTAGGTATTTGTCGCGGCGCGCAATTATTAAATATCGTACTGGGCGGCAGCCTTTATCAGCAGATTCATGACTTTTATGGTGAAACGCCTTTTGTACGTTCTTTATTACCGCTAAAAACGGTTAATTTAGAGTCCGACAGTCAATTGTCAAATATTCTCCATAGTCACCAAAGTGTGATAAATGCGCTGCATAACCAAGCCATTAAAGAAACGGGCCGACACGTTAAGGTGACTGCTAGGGATCTTGCCGGGGTAGTGCAAGGTATAGAATATACCGAACATGATTTTGTTATCGGTGTACAGTGGCATCCTGAATATTTACCTCAGTTGCCTCAACATCAGTCATTGTTTAAGCGCTTAGTTGAAGCGGCCGTTAAGAGAACGGAGCAGTAATAAAAGGTTATGGAGATACTATAAATGGAGGCCTATTTTAGCCTTTTCGCCATAGCCTTTTTAGCGGCCACCATATTACCTGCCTATTCCGAAGTCATGTTTACTGGCATGATGGCCGCTGGCTATGATCCTTGGATGCTTTGGGCTTTTGCCTCTGTTGGTAATACGTTGGGATCGGCCGTTAACTGGGTGCTAGGGCGCTATCTTCTACATTTTTCAGATCGAAAATGGTTTCCATTTAAAGCGTCGAACTTGGGTGCTTCACAGCGCTGGTTTCAAAAATATGGGGTATGGTCGTTGCTGATGGCTTGGGCACCAGTTGGTGGTGATGCGCTGACTTTTATTGCTGGAATGATGCGGGTCAATTTCTGGGTTTTTATTACTTTAACCGGTATAGGAAAAGCGGCCCGATACGCCATTTTATTGGGCGTAGTGGACCAGTTCTCCCATCATTTCTAGCGCTAGTGTAATTTGAATACCGAGCTTTTATCTTTAAGCTGCGTCGCGATATCGTTAAGAACACCTGATTTGCCCTGTATGTCCTTGGAATGTTCGTATACATCCATGGATAGGTTGTTGATATGCACAATACTTCTATTGATATCTTCTGCAACCGTACTTTGTTCTTCGGACGCCGTAGCTATTTGAGTGCTCATCAGGCTAATGCGGTTGATCATCTCGCTAATTAAGCGTAATTGCTCGTCGTTAATTTTGGTTTGATCGATGCTTTGTTGAGATAGGGTGTTTGACTCTTCAACAATGGTAACCGAGTTAGAGGCAGCTTTTTGTAGAGAATCAATTTGGGTTCTGATTTGATCTGTTGATTCATGAGTTTTTGTCGCTAGCGACCTGACTTCGTCAGCAACCACAGCAAAACCTCTACCTTGCTCACCAGCACGCGCAGCTTCGATGGCAGCATTTAAAGCGAGTAAGTTAGTTTGTTCAGCAATGCTCTGAATAACATCTAACACGTCGCCGATTGCGATACTGTCGTCTGCCAATTTCTTGATATCAACTTGTGCCTGACCAGTACCAAGACTGAGCTCTTCCATTCTCATTTTCAATGTCGCTGATATACCAACACATTCCTCTGCTTTTTCGTCGGTGTTTTGCACTGCCTCGGATGTTTCAGCTGCATTGCGCGCAACATCTTGAATAGTGGCCTTCATTTCTGTAATAGCCGAAGCTGCTTGCTCTGATTCACTCTTTTGGCCATCGGTCATTTCTAACATTTGTTGAATGCTATGGTTCATTTCCCGCATATTATCGACGACCATATCAGAAGTGTTTTTTGAATCCAGCATAGTTTGGCGAATCTCATCTAAGAAGCTATTAAGCGCTTTCGATAATTGATTAAGGTCTACTGCTTGGCTTTGCGGTAAACGAGCGGTTAGATCACGATTAGCGCTAATAGATTGCAATACATTAATGATATTGGTAATTGGTCCGGAAATTCCTTTACCGATGAAGATTCCTGAAACAACCGAGATTAAACCCAGGATGAAAACTACCATTAACAAGGAGAGTAATACGGTGTTTTCCATGCTGGTTTGCGCCGCAGTTGCTTCTGCTTCAGTGATCTCGGTAATGATTCCCCAGTTCACATCTTTGATATTGAGGGGTGTATAAGCGATAAGAAAACTCTCATCACCCAGTTTATTAATATCAATCCCTGTTTTACCGGCCATTAATTCTTCAACTGCGGGTGTGTCTCGAGTTTCTATGCCAATGCTAGAACCGCGAGCAAGAATTTCGCTAATGGTTCTTTCACTATAACCTTTTGATACCAGCATTTTTCCGTGTGCTTCTGGGTTCTCTATCATGCCTCTTGCTTGGCTGCGTAAGGTTTTATTTTCTCCGACAATCACTGATTGTCCTGTCTTTCCTAAACCAATATCTTGCCACTGCTGGTCAGCGCTCATGATATTATTAATTTTATCGATTGGCATTTGAAAGATTAATACGCCAATTTTTTTGTTGCCTGAATAGATAGGTGAAGAAATAAAAGCCGCCTGATTTTCGTAGGACGGGTAGTAACGATTGAAATCCGTTAAGTAAGTTTGGTTCTTGCCCAGATCTTGTTTACCTTTTCGATAAGCTTCCGCGATACCACTATTTTTATAAGGTCCACTTTCTAACGAGGTGGCATAGTCTAGTTCTTTGAAAACGGAATAAACGATATAGCCATTTTCAGGTTCGACTAAAAAGATATCGTAATAACCGAACTCTTCTAGATACTGATTAACGATAGGGTGATAGCGCTGGTGTAAGCGGTTGTAATCGGAAACGTTATTTGCAGCACCAACTAAAGCATTCTTTTCACCGAGAGGATTAGGATTATCGCTAATGAATGTATGTTGAAGTTTCAGGGAGTTTTCCGACAGTTGAATATACCTATCTAAAGCACCATGCTCACTGTTGGGATTTTGTGTTTTATAGGTTTCACCAAACTCATCGATGTAGTATCGCTTGAGGGCGTCCTTGGCATTTGCGTCCAGGTTTGCGACTTGCTGATCGTATTCGTCAAAGGCGCTATCAAATTCTTGCATCGCTTCAACGATCATTAAATTGCTCGAGAGGTTCTTTATTTGGCCTTCGATGGTGGCGAAATAGTTCTCGATTTGCGACTTTTGATTTTCCCGTATGGCTGATAGATTCGTTTCAGTGCTTTTGCTTAGAGAGTTATCAGCAATGGTAATGGATTGCCAGCCAATGATGGTACCGGCAGAAATAACGCTCACTAGGCTTAGCATGATGCAAGCCCATGTAATTTTGGTTGTCGTATTCATAATGTCTATGCGAGATAAAGTGTTGACTACTTCAGTATAGACAAATAATGACCCGTAGCTGTTTTTCGATTGATTTTATCGATCGACGTATTTAGCCGCACCTCAAGAGAATCCAAGTACATGATTTTACTTGGATTCTCTTGAGTAGTATCGGGTAACTTCTCTTTTTGTTTGTTACCGAGGTAGATCCGTACCATCTACTTCAAGAACAGTAATAGAAACGGTATCGAACTGAGGATCATCAATACCGTTATCCACTTCCAAGCGATAAATAAAAATCGTATTGCCTTCCACCGAAGGTGCTGCGAAAGTAGGTGATTCAACCGTTGGGTCATTGAGAAAGAAACCGGTGGGGCCGGATATTTTTGCCCAACGATAGGTTAGGCCATTGCCGCTTGAATCTTCAGATAAGGAACCATCCAATGTGATTGATTGTCCTTCAGGAACAGTTTGATCGGGACCTGCGTGGGCAAAAAGACCACTCACTAAGATATCTTCTGAGTCTGAATCCGAGTCGCCAGAAGAATCAGTCACCGAACAGGTAATCTCATAATCTCCCGGCAATGAGTAGGTATAGTCAAAATTCATCTCCAGGTTCGCGACATTAACGATATTTCCATCACCCATATCACATATAACCTCGGAAACATCATCGTTGTTATCGAAGGTAGCAGAAGTGTCGACATAGCAGGTGGAAATGGAACAATCTGCGCTAAATAGCATGCGCAGTGAGCTTGTCTCGTCCTCAGTATCAGGCTCCGATTTAGATTTGTTGATAAGTGGACAGCCAGTTATCAAGGTGGTTGCTGCAGCTATTAGGGCTAGTTGATGTACTCGACGAATTGAACCCATGACTCTCTCCTTAGACACTTTATTGAACAAGTTTGAAAACGTTGAAATAAGTCTAAAGGGAGAAAAGGGGGAGGCGTATCCCATGAACTTGGGAGACGCCTTGGTAGGTTTAGCGGGTGATGGTCGACTAACTAGATGGTGGCGGCCACTCTGGTGGCTTGATCAATGGCTCGTTTGGCGTCTAGCTCACTTGCTACGTCAGCACCGCCAATAAGAGTGGAAGAGACGCCTAATTTTGCTAATTCTTCCTGTAGCTCACGATTTGATTCTTGCCCGGCACAAATAATGACGTTGTCCACGTTTAGAGTGACGGGTTCACCTTGGCGGGAAATATGCAGACCGTCATCATCAATGCGCTCGTATTCACAGCCATTCCACATTTGTACGCCTTTGCGTTCTAAGTAAATTCTGTGTGTCCAGCCGGTGGTGCGCCCTAGGTTTTTACCCACGCTGGTTGGCTTACGTTGCAGTAAAGTAATTTCTCTAGGGCTTGGTGATACCTTGGGTTCCAGGCCAGCGACACCGCCTCTTGGGTGAGATTTAAAATCAACACCCCATTCCTTTGCGAAACCGTCAATATCCAATGCGGTGGATGGTCCTGAATGTGATAGGTAATGGGCTGCGTCGAAACCAATGCCGCCTGCGCCAATAATCGCGATCTTTTTGCCAATGGGTTTACGATCTAATAGAGCATCTAAATAACTGACTACCTTAGGGTGATCGATACCGTCGATATCAGGCGTTCGCGGTTTGATGCCGGTGGCTACAATAATTTCGTCAAAACCTTGAGATACTAAATCTTCAGCACTGACTTTTTGATTTAGTTTTAATTCGATATCCAATAGCTCAATTTGTTTTTTGAAATAACGAAGGGTTTCAATAAACTCTTCTTTACCAGGAATACGCGCTGCAATATTAAATTGACCACCAATTTTGTCTTTAGCATCGAACAAGGTTACTTTGTGGCCGCGTTGTGCTGCGGTGGTGGCAAATGCTAATCCTCCTGGGCCTGCGCCAACAACGGCAACTTTTTTGTGCGATTCTGTTTGCTCAATAACGAGTTCAGTTTCATGGCAAGCTCTTGGATTGACTAAACAGCTAACCACTTTTGCATTAAAGGCGTGGTCTAAGCATGCTTGATTACAGGCAATACAAGTATTGATTTCATCCTCGCGACCTTCGAACGCTTTAATCGCAAATTCGGAATCGGCCAACATGGGGCGTGCCATAGAAACAATATCTGCGTCGCCATCAGCCAATACGTTTTCTGCAATATTGGGCATGTTGATGCGATTGCTGGTAATCATTGGAATTGATAGCTCTTTGCGCATGCGGCCGGTCACTGAGGTAAAGCAGCGGCGCGGTACCATGGTGGCAAGGGTGGGGACTCGTGCCTCATGCCAGGTGAAATGAGTAGAAATAATGCTGGCATATTTTTCGATTTCTTTTGCTAGCTGAACTACTTCCTCCCAAGAACTTCCTTGATCTAAAAGTTCCATTGCAGCAATTCGGTACACAAAAATAAAATCATCACCAACTCGCTCGCGCACATGTTTTGCTACTTCAACTGCAAAGCGCATGCGGTTTTCATAACTGCCGCCCCAAGCATCGTTGCGTTGGTTGGTTAATTGCAATAGAAACTCACTAATTAGATAACCAGCTGAACCGATAATTTCGATACCGTCGTATCCCGCTTCTTTAGCAAGTGCAGCACAGTTGCCGAAGTCTTCGATTTGTTTCCAGATTTGTTCTTCGGTCAACTCGTTGGGCTTAAAAGGATTGATACGCGACTTGATGGGAGAGGGTGCCACAGACTCATTGTGGTAAGCGTAGCGCCCATTGTGAAGGATCTGCATACAGATTTTTACGCTAGGGTCTGCCGCATGGACTGCGTCTGTAATGATTCTATGCTGCTCGCATTCCTCTTGGGTACTGAGCTTAGAGCCGCCAGTAAATCCAGCGCCTTCCTCGTTGGGGGCAAAACCGCCAGTGATAATCATTCCCACCCCACCTTTTGCGCGCTCTGAAAAATAAGTGGCCATGCGCTCGAATCCATTGGGTGCTTCTTCCAAAAAGGTATGCATGGATCCCATTAGGATACGATTTCTAAGCTGTGTATGGCCTAAGTCCAGTGGCGTAAATAGACGTGGATAAGTGTCGTGAGGTGTATCGCCAGAAGTACATAGAGAGGTGCATAGATTGGAAGCTTGCTGTGTCATAACCCTGCCTGCCCATTTTCCCGAGTAATCTTTGATAGCTTTTTATTGGAATTTAGCGATCACTCTATGCTTGGTGGCATGGGCTCACAATGACATTGTTTAACAAAATATTAACTGTTTCTGTCATCTGGACCGGATAGCCAAAACCAGTAAATGATAAATGTGATGGCAGCGATACCGATAGCATTAATAAGTAAGCTCATTGTTGGCTCCTCTCTAAGGATACCCAGCGGAGTCGATTAGCGTTAGACACCACGGTGAAAGAACTCATCGCCATGGCTGCCCCGGCAAACATCGGATTAAGTAGTGCACCCGTTAATGGGAATAACACACCTGCAGCAATGGGTATACCAAGGCTATTATAGATAAAGGCACCGAAAAGATTTTGTTTTATATTGCTAACAGTTGCTTTAGAAATCTTAATTGCGTTGCCAACATCACCGATAGATGACCGCATCAACGTAATATCAGCGCTCTCGATGGCGATATCTGATCCACGACTTATGGCAAAACCAACATCTGCTTGAGCCAGTGCTGGAGCATCGTTGATGCCGTCTCCTACCATAGCAACTGTCGCCCCTGCGTTTTGTAGGCTTTGAATGTTTGACTTTTTGTCTGCGGGTAAAACGTTGGCAACGAAGCTATCTACTCCAACAAGTTCAGCAATATGTCGAGCTGATTGCTCATTGTCGCCAGTTAACATAATGACTTTTAAGCCTGACTGCTTCATGTTTGCAATCGCTTGCTTTGAATCGCCTTTAATTGTGTCAGCTACTGCTATTAAACCAGCGATTTCGCCATTTATAGCGGCATACATGACGGTTTTTCCCTGAGCTTGCAATTCACCTGCTTTAGACGTTATCGGGTTGGTATCAACTTCGTTCTCCGTAAGAAAGGTTGCTTTAC
Organism: Pseudomonadales bacterium; assembly: GCA_022361455.1. Lineage (GTDB taxonomy): Bacteria > Pseudomonadota > Gammaproteobacteria > Pseudomonadales > Ketobacteraceae. The sequence goes on from JAKSAW010000291.1 coordinate 13,762, forward strand.
CAAAATAAACAGTCTGCGAATTAATCTTGCCCTTAACACCGGCTCCTATCTGAGCAGAGAAGTCGCTGCAATCTATTAATGGCACATTGAGTTCTTTGGCTTTGCTAATAATAGCAATAGCTAGAGGATGTTCACTGGCGCTTTCAACACTAGCAATTAGTTGGAGTAGTTGCGTTTCTGTGGTTTCACCCCAGGGAACAATATCCGTCACCTTCGGCTTACCTTCAGTGATGGTTCCGGTTTTATCGAGTACCACAGTATCTAGCTTGCCTGCCGTTTGTAGTGCATCGCCATTACGAATCAATATGCCATTTTGTGCGGCCTTGCCAACACTAACAATAATTGACATGGGTGTTGCTAACCCCAGAGCACAGGGGCAGGCAATAATTAGCACGGTAGTGGCGGTTACCAACATGTAGCCATGGGCAGGAGAGGGGCCAAAGTTATACCACATCAGTGCAGTAACAACAGCTACAATCAATA
>JAKSAW010000880.1 GCA_022361455.1 Pseudomonadales bacterium
TAACTGGAAAAGTAATGAGTCAAAACCCCAGAAAAGCAAAGTCAGACACCTTGGAATATCGCAAAACCAAAGAGCAAACGGTTTTGGTTGCGGCTGAGCTGATAGAGGAAGTGGGCTATAAAGGCCTGAAATTTGATGAGCTTGCAGCTCGTTTGGGGTGTAATCGAGCGACTATCTATCGGTATTTTGACAGTAAGAAGGAGTTGCTGGAGTCTGTAATGCTGTTGCTGATGACTGAAGTAACTCAAAAAATCTTGGATAGTGTCGCCGGCACTCGTAAGGTAACCGTGAAGAGCTTTGCTGATGCCCTTTATCAAGTTATCGAGACGCTAAGTGGCGAGGCCCGCTATGCGATTATCATGGTGCCCGATAACATTAGATTGTTTAGCGAGTTAGCTCAGGAATATTATGGTGAGTTGGCTAACCAAATGCTGCAACAATATCTTCAAGGTGCACCAGAAAAAACGCCCTTAAAAGCAGGTGTTGATGGCGCTCATGTGGTTCCTTGGTTGATGCATCAAATAGTTTCTTACAGTTTCCTTGGCGTGCCGGGCGATACCGTTAAAGCTAAGAAAGACTTCTTAGAGCGTATGGTTGTATCTGTCATTATCGAATAGGTGATGCAGTTTTCATGTGTGCGATCAGAGCAAAGCCTGCAGTTCAAAATCTGCCTTTTGTTTGCTTTTACTGAGTGCCATGACAAATCTTTTATCCGCCTCTACCGGTCCGAGCCATTCACAGAGTAGCTCATAGCAAGTATCTAGCAATGGCGTCAATGATCCAGGGGCGTCGGTTATATATGCCAAACAGGGCTCTGCATCATGAATCGTGGCTAGATAGCTTTGGAACTCATCGCTCATACCGTTTTGCTCTGTTAACCACACTAGCTTTCCGTGTAAGCGATCGGCATGCTCGGTAGTAAGTTGCTTACGTATTTCTAAATAAAAGGCGATAAAGCTGGCTATCGCGCTGGGAATTGCCACCTCCTGTTGAATCGCGGGCACCTCTAAGCCATGGTTGATGCGAAAATCATTCATGGAAGGTAAGGGATCAAAATGGGCGATACTCCCGTTCATTAACAAACTTTGAACTAGCTTCCGGTGCACTTTTGTACGCTGAATCTCTGACGGAAGTAGAGGGGCAATTTGATTAAGATACTCTTTCAATTCGAAAGTGGATGCAGCCCCATAATTGTCTTGCCAAATACACAAGGCGTGCCATAAGTCATCGCCCTCAATAAAGTGACGTAGCCCTTCGTAAAGAGAACTTAGCCGTTGTCTCATGGTATTTCTCCTACGGGCTCAACTGCACCGGACGCTGAAGCGGGGATTCGGTGAATTCTGGATAGCCAAGCTCATTGTGTTCGGTCACATCTAAGCCGCGACGCTGATCAGCACTGGATGCTTTTAGGCCAAACACGCGATCGATCAACCAGTAAAGTAAAAGTGCAAAAGTGAAGGTCCATAAAAACGCTGCACCAATACCCACGAGTTGCACCACTACTCTAGATACATTGAAAAGGTCACCTTGATAAAACAGCCCTGCCGCAAGTGTGCCCCAAGCACCAGCAAAACCATGAACGGGGATCGCGCCAACAACATCGTCTAGCTTTAAACTTAGCAGCAACCGCTGACCAATAATCACTACACTGCCCGCTATTAAACCAGTAACAACTGCGAACATCGGCGACATACTGGCACAGCCGGCAGTGATCGCTACCAATCCACCAAGGCTACCGTTCACCGTCGCGGTTAACAGTATGGGTTGGCGATAAACTTTCGCCCAAATTAATGCGCCTGCAGCCCCCGCTGCTGCGGAAATATGGGTATTAAAAGCAATCATTCCCACATCAGCAGAAGCCGCCAGCGTGCTGCCACCATTAAAACCGAACCAGCCTAACCATAAGATAAAACCACCCAGCGCCACCAATGTTAAATTATGTCCTGGGATTTCTCTGGGCTTGTCGGTGCTCGGATCAAAACGGCCAATCCTCGGACCGGCGACGATAATACCCGCTAATGCGCACCATGCTCCCACGCTATGAACCACCGTTGATCCTGCAAAATCAACAAAACCGAGATCAGACAACCAGCCGTTGCCGCCATGAGCGCCACCCCAAACCCAGCTACCAAAGACGGGATAAATGAAACCAACAATAAATAAAGCACCTATCAAATATGCATGGTATCGCACTCGCTCTGCCATGGCGCCACTGGCGATAGTGGCTGCGGTTGCTGCGAACATGGTCTGAAATAATAATAGGGTGAGTGTGCTTGTTGAGCTTGAATCCACAAAAAACATGGATGTTCCGACAAAACCAGTGATGTTATGACCAAACATTAAACCATAGCCAATGGCCCAAAAAATCAGGCTGCCAATGCAAACGTCCATATAGTTTTTCATTAAAACATTAACGGCATTTTTTACCCGCGATAGGCCACTCTCTAATAGCGCAAAGCCGGCTTGCATAAAAAAAACTAAGGCACTGGCGGTTACGATCCAAATAACATCGCCAGAACTCATTCCGCCATCAGTTTCGGCAACAGCCACACTTGAATAAAGTGCTGCGATAACACCAATCCCCAATTGCGTAAATGCAATTCGCATAAATAGTCTCCAAGTCGGATTAACTTATTCTTTAACCGCATAACAGCAATCGGCGTGCCACGTAGCTATTTCAGCGATAAGATGTGATATAGAGAAATTGATTAAGCATCAATGCATTATGATGGGGCGGGGGAGTATTTTATTTAGGCAGCAGCGAACCAAGATGTCACATAATTTATTTAATGCATCCTATAGTAGGAGCTCTATGGGACCTACTATATGATGTTCTGTAATCATGTTATA
>JAKSAW010000087.1 GCA_022361455.1 Pseudomonadales bacterium
GTGATGTCAGCAACGTCTCCCGCGGCTACAGCTTATGTCAGTGACGTGACTAGCTTTTCTGAGCGAACTGCCTCATTGGGTAAAATCGGTGCTGCTCATAATATTGGAACCATCATGGGGCCTGCCATTGCCTCGCTCGCGTTCTTAGGATTGTTATTTCCTTTGTACGCCGCTGCTTTGTTTACCTTGATAGCGGCCATTTTTGTTTATTTCAATTTACCGCATTTACCTCCTCAAGGTCGCCACACGGAACAACAGGCGAAACTTGGCTATCTGGATAAGCGTATTTTTCCTTTTATGCTGATTGGTATTTCCATGTTTACTGGTTTTGCAATCGTGCAACAGACTCTGGGTTATTATGTGCAAGATGTCTTGCGGTTATCTGCTGAACATACCATGCAGCGTGTTGGTGCCATTATGATGGGGTCTGCTATTGCGTCGTTATTTTCCCAATGGGTACTGGTACAGCGGTTAAAGTGGTCGCCGACGCGTTTAATGCGCTTGGGTTTGTTTTCTATGTTCCTAGGTTTTCTTGGCTTAACTTTTTCCACGGCGTTCTATGAATTTATGATAGGAATGGCATTTGTTGGCTTAGGTATGGGAATGGCTGCACCAGGCTTTATCTCCGCGGCAAGTATGGCTGTTGAACCGAAAGAGCAGGGCGCAGTGGCAGGTTTAACCAGTGCTGGCCCGGCATTGGGTTTTATTGTTGGCCCTACTTTGGGCGCGGCGCTCTATCAATGGCACAGTATTCTGCCTTATTCTGTAACAACCCTTTTATTTATTCCGTTAATTGCATTTTCCATTCTAAAATTACGATAATGAATATCGGTTGTTAATTAGAGAAGCTTAATGTCGCTCAAGCATGTCTTACTAGTGGTGCTGAAAAAGCGTAACTCCACTGGTTATGAAATCACAAAATGGTTCGATGGCCCCTTAGGGCATTTTTGGAACACTAGCCATCAGCGCGTTTATCGTGCTCTCGCCACGCTTTATAAGGATGGTTGGGTAGACTTTGAAGAGATCCAACAAGACAATAAACCCAATAAAAAAGTCTATGAACTCACCGCTGTGGGTGAGGACGCCTTGCGACGTTGGTTAGATACTCCCCTTAAACCCCAGCCCATTAACGAAGCATTTTTAGTAAAACTCTTTGCAGGTAAAGAAGCCGATCGAAAATTATTGTACGACGAATTGTTGCGTCAGTTTGAAGAGCATGAGTCCTTGCTTAAAGTCTACAAAAAGATCGAACAAGAATATTTCCCCAACGGTTTCACTGGCGATGCCGAGAATGACATGATGTACCTAACGCTACGCCGCGGTTTTTATCATGAAGAAGCCTGTATTGGCTGGTCCAAAGAAGCGATCTCTGTATTGGAATCGCTGTTGTAGACTTTTATAACCCTCTTAAAAATATCCGACTTCATCATAAGTTCTTTCAACTTTTGCCTTGTTTGTTATATTTGGTACCAACGTCCATTGGGTAATCCAATTGCGGCGTTCTTTTATAATTTTATTAGGGTGAATAATAATGAAAAAAATCATCACATTAGCCGCTTGCTTTATCTTTTCTGCTATCAGCTTGAGCTTTTCCAGTATCGCCAACGCCAATCAATGTCCCGATTATGCGTCGGTAGAGAATGCGCCAGCGTTAAATGGACCAAGCAAACGAGGGTTTCGCAAGTTTAGAAATACCTTGTTGAGTTGGTTCTATGAACCGTTTCATATGGCTCATGACGCAGTAGTGACCACTGGGCAATATGCCACTGTGGTTGGAAAGTTTGATTACGATATCGTGCTTCATAAAGATATGGAGTATGAATACGTACATACCTACATTTATGGAACTGGCTACAGCAACTGGCAATATTTGGGGCGTTATAAAACTAATTCTGATGGCAAAATTTACGTGTCGGTGCCACCTCAAGTCGAAGGTGATTATGTTGTGAAGATGGTTGTGGAAGGGGACTTATCCTCAACTCAGGGCTATGTCACTGTGGTAAATCCTGGGCGTGAAACAGTTCTATTCGATATCGATGGTACTCTTACATTAAACGACTTCGAAGCAGTAGGGGAATACTTTGGCGTGGATACCGCTAATACCTACAACTATGCTCTTGATGTGGTTCAGGCTTATGTTGATAAAGGCTATCAGATTGTGTTTTTAACTGGGCGTCCTTACTGGGTAGCAAAGTCAACTCGACGTTGGTTTGATCGTAATAATATGCATCCTTGGCATTTGCGCATGAATGCGGACAGCGACAATTTGCTGGACATGGAAACTGAAGCTTATAAGACCAATTACATCAATTATCTAAAAAATAATGCTGGGCTTAATATTATTCGTGCTTATGGGAATGCATCCACTGATATTGGTGCTTATGCTGCTGCCGGTATCCCAAAATCAGAAACCTATATCATTGGTAAGAATGCCGGCGATGAGGGTACTCAAGCGCTTAATGGAGACTATAGTTATCACCTCTTTACGGTGGTTCAAGGTACACCTTATGCCAATTGCCAATAGGACTATTTGAACAGTAATCCCGCTAAGATAAGAATCGCCTCAAGCATAATTGAGGCGATTCTGTTTCTCGTAGTTTTTCACCTGGAGCTCTCTTAATTTTCTCGGAATCGAAAAATAGTGCTACTCTAGCTTTTAAGTTTGAGTTCTAACGACGTTTGTTTTGAGGAAGGAAAATGAATAACGATTTTATGGCAGCAGTCAAAAGGGCTACGGACCATGCCCGCGAAGTAGGAGCGATAAAATCGATCAGAACTGAAGCAAGCACCATTCAAGAAGATAACATTCCCTTCACTATTAGGGTTGTTGAAAATTTGGCGCGCAAGGAACGCAATGCTGCCGCTAATCCCGCCAATCCATTTTTGCCTTATGATGAGGATTTATTTGTCGCTGATATCTCAGATACTCACCTGTGTTTGTTGAACAAGTTTAATGTGGTTGACGATCACTTATTGTTTGTCACTAAGCAGTTTGAATCGCAACAAAGTTTGTTGACCAGCGAAGATTTCGAAGCACTATGGTTTGGTCTTAAAGCAATGAATGGCTTGGTGTTTTTTAATTCATGTGAAACTGCGGGCGCCAGTCAAAAACATAAGCATCTGCAGATGATTCCTTGCCCAATTGGGGTGGATGGTGATTCTGTGCCTGTTGCCGCAGCATTTCATTCGCCAAAAGAAGATGAAGTTATATGTCGCTCCGATGAACTGCCTTTTGCCCACGTTTACGCCAAGATCGATCCCCCTAATGGTCGCTCTAATCGAGAATGTGCGGACCATCTTAGGGAGTTATATCTAGCTATGCTGCAGACCCTACGTTTATGGCAACCGAAAGCGCCAGAGTCGATACAGCCCTATAACCTCCTGGCGAGTCGTGAATGGCTTTGGTTGGTACCTAGGGCCGAACCACAACATCAGGGTATAAGTGTGAATGCCCTGGGGTTTGCGGGAACCTGCTTGCTAAAGAACACTGCTCAACTAGAACTCCTGCGAGAAATCGGCCTAATGGCGCTATTGGCGGCGGTAAGCGGCTGATTTTGGAGCCCTAAATTGGGTGAATTCATAAGCTAGTGCTAGGCTTAAATCTAGTACTAAACGCTTTTGATGTGTTCCAGGATGCCGGGCTATTTATTGCGAACCCTGTTTGCGCTTGCCACTATCATTGTTAGCCAGTTAGCAGCAGCGCAACAGAATCAATCTTCATTGGTTATTGATGATGCCGTTCTGACAAAGGATGTGGCTCCGCATGCCTGGGTTTTGGAGGACTCAAGCGGCGGCCTTGAGATCGACCATGTTTTGAAAGCCTATCAACAGGGTGAGTTTTCGCCTGCTGAATCTGGGCTCGAGTTTGGCTTCTCCGCTTCAATTTTCTGGGTGCGCTTTCAAGTTACCAATAGTTTGCCCTATACCGCCAATCTAGTGTTTGATGCGGACTATCCTTTGATTGATGAAATGGTGCTCTACGAGCCTCTGGATTCAGAAGGTATCGGTTCTGAGGATCCACAATCAAGCTATAGACAACACATTCATGGCGACCGTTTTCCCTACAGCGATCGACCGCTTAAGACAAGGTCGCTTGCTTTTAAGGTGCAAATACCTGAAGGGAAATCTAAGGCTTACTATTTAAAAATTAAAAGTACCAGCTCCCTTTCTGTTCCTTTGCAGGTTTTCACTGACCATGCTTACTATGAATATCTGCATGATCATCAAACCTATATTGGAATTTTCTACGGCATTTGCTTCGGTCTTTTTGCTTACAACTTGTTTTTGTTTTTTGCCATCAAAGAAGAAAGCTACTTCTATTACGTGGGCTTCATCTTAATGAATGCTTATATCGCATCTTGCTTTGATGGGCTGAATTACCGCTTTTTACCAGATTCGGTGTATTGGCAGAGTATTGCTATCTATGTGGCTATGAGTATTACGCTATGGTTTGGATGCCAATTTGCTCGTGTGTATTTAGGTACTAAGCAAAGCCTTCCCAAGGCTGATAAAACGCTTTTCTTTTTTGGTGGTGCGGGTCTGCTGCTTGCTGCTGTCATGGTGGTTAGTCCCAATCGATATGTGTCTTTACTGGTCTTGTCAGTAATAGCCTCGGCCATTATCTGCTTTTTAATCTTTGCGGTGCAGCGGGTTCGACAAGGATTTAAGCCTGCTCGATTATTTTTGTTAGCTTGGATTGTGGTATTATCTCCGGTCTTTTTCGGCATATTAAATGCGATCCATTTGATATCCCTACATGCTTTAACGCCATATCTTCATAAAATAGGTGTAGCTGGGGAAATGATTATTCTATCGTTAGCGCTTGCCAACCGTATTAATACGTTGAAAACATCAGAGGCCAGTGCGCGTGAAAAAGCCACTGAGGCTCGTGCTGAGAATAAAGCTAAGAGCGAATTCTTGGCGAAAATGAGTCATGAAATAAGAACCCCAATGAACGGTGTTCTGGGCATGTCGGAGTTATTAAAAGAAACCCCATTAAAGCCCAATCAAGTACATTATGTACGTAACATCTATAACTCTGGTCAGGCACTATTAGGTATTATTAACGATATCTTGGACTACTCGAAAATAGAGTCCGGTAAGCTCGATCTAGAAAGCATTGACTTCAATCTTGAAGATCTAATCGATGAATGTGTCGCAGTGTTTGCACTACGCTCCTCCGATCAAAATGTTCCGTTAATTTCTCTGTTGGATACGGATGTACCAAAAATTGCCATTGGCGATCCAACCCGCTTACGCCAAGTGTTGATTAATCTACTAGGCAACGCCTTCAAATTTACCGAAGAAGGCGAAGTACGCTTGAATGCTCATTTGGTGTCTCGCAAGGATGAGAAAATGCAGGTGCGCTTTGAAATTATTGATAGCGGTATCGGTATTTCCGAAGAGGCACAGAACAAACTCTTTCAATCCTTTTCCCAAGCAGATTCTTCCACCACCCGTAAATATGGTGGCACAGGGCTTGGTCTGGCTATATGTAAGCAGCTGGCTGAGCTTATGGGGGGAGAGATCGGTGTTATCAGTGCGCAAGGGCAGGGTTCCACTTTTTGGTTTACCGCCGTGTTTGATATTGCCGAAGAGCAGTCGGTGCCGAGTTTAGAAGATGCGTTAAAAGTCTTACCAAGGAAACGGGTGTTGTTGATTGATGACAATGTCCATGTTTCACAAGTGATTCGTACCTTGACTGAAAGCTGGGATATGGAAGTTCATTCATCGCTAACTGCTGGTTCTGGGATTGAACTAGCGAAACAGCTCAAAAACGAGAACAAGTCCATTGATGTTGCACTCCTAGATTTGGAGCTCCCAGATTCCAATGGTATTGAAGTGTCGAAGCAATTGATGGCGTTGTTTGGCGAGCAAAGGTTCCCTCATATTCTGATCACTTCAGCGCGGAATCTTCCCCAAAAAGCTGATTTAGAGGGATCTGCAATACAGATCGCAATGGAGAAGCCGATTCCAGCTAGCTTGCTGCGAAAACAGTTGACGCGAGCCTTAAGCAAGAGCAAAGACAAAGAAGCAGATGGTGCTTGGACCGACGATCAAGAAGATCTTTCGGTTTTCGAGAGTATGAATGTACTGGTGGCAGAAGATAATAATGTTAATCAGCTGGTGATTTTGGGAATGTTGAAACGCTTGAATATCGATCCAGTGATGGTAACGGATGGATTAAAAGCCGTAGAAGCCTATAAAAATGCTGAGAAGCCATTTGATGTAGTGCTAATGGATTGCGAGATGCCGGTAATGGATGGTTATGATGCCACGCAGCAGATTCGATTGTTTGAACATGAGCGCGGTTTGCGAGCTACTATCTACGCGCTGAGTGCCCATGCGATGGCTGATCATAAGCAGCGATCCATAGATGTGGGTATGGATGAGCATATTACCAAGCCAGTTTCGATGGATAATCTACGTGAAGCGCTGAAGGGTGCCCTTAGCAATGGACATCACAATGAACAGGGTGCCCGTCAACGAACTGGGTGATATCACCGCGCCTAAGTTATAAAAAACATACTCACTTATTGGTTCAAAACATCAGTTTGTTTGATATTGCGCATCGCTTTTGAAATCATTTTATTCTATATATACAAATGTTTATTATGGTTAGGGCCTGAATAACTAGGAAGCTCTATGAACACTGAAAAGGTATTTTTCGCATTTTTTATTGTTTTAGCGTTAACGCTGAACTTTGGATTTTTTATTGGCGATGTGGATGTCATTGAGCATCATAACGTCTATGAGTTATTTGCTGCTCTAGTCATTAGTTTGATTGCAACCATGTTGAAACTGGGTGATCGAACCCATATGGGGGCGGTACTGTTGGCCACAAGTTTGGTGGCTGACCTTCAGCTTATCTGTGCAGCGGTTATTTGGGGCTTTGTCACTCATACGAACGAAAACGGTATCGAGCCGGGTACCGTGGCGAGTATCGTATCGCTCTCAGGCGGGGCGTTGTTGGCAAATATCTTGTCTGTGATTTTACTGATCGTCGAAACTGTAATGGTGCGTCGCTAGCCCCATGAATGGCATTAACTATGTTGCTTTTCTCGTTTTACGGCGTTTGCGAACGCCGCTTATCTTATTAATTGTTGTATATTCCACATGTATCTTGGGCTATGTGCTCATTCCAGGGGAAGACCCTGACGGTAACCCCCATTATCTTAGTTTTTTCGATGCATTTTATTTTGTGAGTTTTATGGGATCCACCATTGGTTTTGGTGAGGTTCCCTATGAATTCACTTATGCGCAACGGTTTTGGACCATGGGCGCTATGTACAGCACAGTCATCAGCTGGCTTTACAGTATTGGTTCGGTGTTTGCGATATTTCGTGATGAAGCTTTTTTGCGCTTAATAAAACGTACAAAGTTTCGCTATACCGTTAAGGCGCTACGCGAACCTTTCTATTTAGTCTGTGGCTACGGGCTTACCGGAAGCATGGTGGTGAACCGTCTGGTGGCTCGAGGTGTTAATTGTGTCGTGATCGATATTGATCAAGAACGCATTGAGGCATTGGAATTGGAAAATTTGGCGATGGATGTTCCCAGTCTATGTGCTGATGCAAGAGATCCTCAGAGTCTGAATGATGCAGGAATAGAACATCCAGCTTGTGTAGGGGTTTTATGCTTAACCAATGTTGATCATGTCAATTTATCTGTCTCCATTGCGAGCAAATTACTTAAACCCAAGCGTCCAGTGATTAGTCGCACAGAGACTCAGGAATATGCACGCAATTTGGAGTCTTTTGGTACCGATCAGGTGATGTATCCCTTCGATATTTTCGCCGAATATTTGAATATGGCCATTCATAATCCGTTTCGACATTTGGTTCATGATTGGTTAATTAGCCCGGCCCATCGGGCTGTCGCGGCGGAAAAGCCTAAACGTGGCACTTGGATTATTTGTGGCTATGGGCGCTTTGGTCGTTCGCTTAAGGCTTATTTTGATCAGCACGATGATGTGCAAACAGTCATTATCGAGCCAGAGCCTGCGCGTTACGAAGAGCTGGGCGAAGATGAAGTGATCATCAGTGGCTTAGGTACTGAGGCCGAGACGTTGTTGGAAGCGGGCCTTAAGGATGCCGTGGGCATTATTGCTGGCACCGCAGATGATGCTAATAATCTTTCCATGATTATGACTGCCCGTGATCTTAAGCCGAAGCTGATTACAGTTGCTCGGCAAAATAACCGCTCCAATCATAGCGTATTCGCGGCAGCAAAAATCGATATGATCATGGATCCCAGTAGCATCATTGCCAACCATATTTTGGCACTGATCAAATCGCCGCAATTAATTGAGTTTTTAAACGAAGTTAGGGATCAGGAAGAATCGCTTTGCGAACAAGTTTTGCTGCAATTAAATGAGCTGGTGGGCGATGCCGAGCTAGATAGTTGGGCGGTTACCATCAACGAAACCAATTCCCCGGCAATATACGAGCGCTTGATTCATGGTGAAGAAATACCCATCGCGACTCTCTATCAGCATCCTCTAGAGCGTGAACGACCACTCAAATGCAAAGCTCTCATGGTAAAACGTCACAATAAATGTATTCTAATACCCGAAGATGGTTTTAACTTAAAGAATGATGATCAGATCTTGCTCTGCGGATTGAGAGGATCTTCCTACTGGATTTACTGGACGCTGGAAAATAACAACGTGCTGAGTTATATCCTAAAGGGAACAGAAAACGCTCCGGGCTACTTGTGGCGCAAGTTAAAAGGCATGCGTCAGTGAGCGCAAATTAAAACGATAAAGGCGAAAGCATGAAGAAATTACCAACCATTGCAAGCACTATGTCTCCGTTTCCTTATTCCATTGACTCGGAAGCAACAGTGGCTAAAGCGGCAGAAATGATGAAAGAGCATGATATTCATCATCTTCCTGTGACAGAGGGTAGCGAATTGGTGAGCGTGATTTCTAAGAAAGAAGTAAGAATGGTGGCGGCGCCATTTTCGTCTACTGCAGACGCTGGTGAGATTTTGGTGAAAGATGTATGCACCGTGCGAGCCTTTAAAGTGGATATACACGACTCACTGGAATATGCGCTCACAGTGATGGCTGAACGTCACATTGGGTCTGTGTTAGTCACCAAAAACGGCAAGCTCTCCGGGATCCTTACCCATACCGATGTATGCCGAAAATTCAGTGAGTTATTGCATCAGCTAAAACCCAATCCTGACGGTACAGACGCTGCCTGATTGGGCAAGCGCTCTATTGGCTAGGATTTTTACCTAATTTCATAAGTTTGCGCCGACATTTTACCAGACTGGCCTACACTGAATAGATAGAGTGATTTTCTGTTCAGGCATTTGATGATTGTAGGCACCAACCTCCTTAAACAAATCCTAAATTTTACTGACGAAGGCGTACTAGTCGTTGATCCGGTCAGCAGTGAAATTGTGGATTTCAATCAGGCTGCAACTACTTGTATTACAAGCAAAATAGCAGCAGGTGAGCGGCTGGATTGGGCGCAAATCTTTCCTGAGCAAGCTAATACTTTGAGAGAAGCGCAAGCGCAGTTGAATACTAGCCCAGAGCTCAAAGTAACTCGGCCCATGCAAGTTCGCATTTCTAATAATTCCGCGTTAATTGTCCGTCTCGCACGTGTCGAAGATGCAGGGCGGGAACTGTTGGTGGTGGTGCTTAAACCAGCATCTGGTGAGCAAGGGCGAATGGCCCGTCTGAATCAGATCTATTCAGTGCTTAGTGAAACCAACAAAATTGTGGCTAATAGCCAAACCCGGACTGACTTGTTTGAGTCCATCTGCAATATCGCTGTGGAGATGGGCGGCTTCCGTATGGCATGGATTGGTATCAATCATGGCAAGCAAATTATCCCCGTCGCCCACTACGGTGATGATCAAGGCTATCTGAAGCAAATCAAAGTCACTATTGATGAGCAAGATACGGCTAGAGGTCCCGTTGGGCAGGCCTTTGTCCAAAATACTATCTGTTGTGTTAACGATACCACCACTGATGACGCTTTCGCCCCTTGGAAGAATGCTGCCAGCGAGCGCAACTATCGTTCATTAGCTGCGTTACCGATTCGTATTAAAGATAAACCTATCGGTGTATTCGCCATCTATTCGGCTTTTACGGATCACTTTGATACCGCCATGCTTGATCTGCTTCGTGATATGGCAAACGATATTGAGCTTGGCCTACATTGGATCGATCAAGAAACCCATCGTATCGAGATGGAAGGCAAGTTCCGGCGTTTATTCCAAGCCATAGAGCAGAGCGCTACGGCGGTGACTATTACGGACTCTAGTGGCGTCATTGAATATGTGAATCCCCATTTTACGTTGTTAACGGGCTTCTCCCCGGGAGAGGTGATGGGACTGACTCCGTTAGAGTTGGCTACGGGGAACAGCGGCAAACAAGTTTATTCCGATATTCAAGAAGCGTTATTAAGCGGCACCGAGTGGCGTGGTGAAATTAAGAATAAAGCGAAGGATGGTTCAGAATTCTGGACTTTACAGCATATCGCTCCTATACGTGATGAAGAGAATGAAGTTACCCATTTTGTAAGTACAGCTTCTGATATCACTGAGTTACATCATGCGCAAGAAACCATCGAGAAGCTTGCTTATTATGATGAGTTAACGGGTTTACCAAACCGACGCATGTTCTTCGATCGCTTGAATCAATCGATTGTTAGTGCGCAACGAAGAAATGAATCTTTTGCGGTTTGTTACTTGGACTTAGACGGTTTTAAGAATATTAATGACTCCTTAGGCCATGAAGCAGGTGACTTGTTGCTGATTGAAGTGGCGAAGCGCTTGAAATTAAATATACGAGCAAAAGATACCGTGTCGCGTCTTGGGGGTGATGAATTTACCTTGATCTTAACCGACGTTAAATCACCGGATGACGCTTCGGTAGTTTCCCGCAATATTATTACTGCCCTCGCACAGCCGGTGGCATTGGCGGATACCAGTGTGGTGGTGACCACCAGTATCGGTATCGCCATTTATCCTACTGATGGAACAGAGTTGGATGATCTGACTCGGCATGCCGATTTGGCGATGTACCATGCTAAAGCGGCTGGGCGAAATAATTATCAGTACTTTACCGCGGAAATGAACAAGAAAGTTCAAGCAAGAATGGCGCTTGAGCAACGCTTGCGCCGTGCAATAGAGAACAAAGAATTCGAGATACGTTATCAGCCCATTATTGATGCGGTTGATGGTGCCATTATTGCGGTAGAAGCCGTAGTGGAGTGGCATGAGGGAGATACCATCGTTCCCCCCGAGAGTTTTATGCCTTTGGCGGAAGAAACGGGATTAGTGGCTAATATTGGTCAGTGGGCATTACGTCAGGCCTGCTTTGATTGCATCGCCCTTAATGAAGATGCGGTGTTAGACATTAAGGTCAGCATTAATATCTCATCCCAGCAATTCCGTAATCAGAAAACATTGTTGGAGCACTTAGATTCATTGATCGCTGAATCCGGAGTGTCAGCCAAACACCTTCAATTTGAGATCGATGAAAGTATTCTGAGTGAGGATGTTAAAGCTAGTGTTGAAACATTAAGAAAAATTCGTAGCAGAGGCATTACCTGTGCGGTTGATAACTTTGGTATGGGTTATAGCTCGCTGCGTTATTTGAAGCGTTTTCCAGTGGATATTATCAAGATCGATCAGTCATTCGTTCGCGATGTGGTTGAAGATGAAAACGACGCTGCCATCACTTCGGCCATTATTGCCTTAGCCCATCAACTGGATTTTAAGGTACTTGCGGAAGGGGTTGAGACCCGAAAACACCTACAATTTTTAGAACGTTATTGGTGCGACTATTTGCAAGGTACTTATTTTAGTAAGCCGACCACCATTGCAGAATGTGTCGAGTATATTAATAAAAGTGTGGAACACATCGGATGATACGTTAGAAAAGAGAAAGCTATGCATCATCAGTTAGAAGAGAAAGTTAACGCCTTATTACCTAAAGAGCTTATTAAAAAGCTCGAGGGTTTTCTTGCTGCCATTAATGAAGACTATGAAAAGTCCGATGATGCCATCCTAGGTTTAAAACATTCTTTTGACTTATCTGATGAAGAACTGAAAGTGCAATGTCAGCAGCTGACTGAAGAGCTTGCCCAAGCGAAATCCAATGAGGATGAACTCAAGCGCTATTTAGATTTAGTAAAAGCTACACTAGAGTCGTCTCAAGATGGCGTTTTGGTGGTAGATACCAGTAACGACCCCATCGTATTCAATGAAAACTTTATAAATATGTGGAGTATTCAGCAAGCATGGGTTGAGAACTCCAAAGCGCGAGATATCTATGAAATTCTGCGGGTGCAACTTAAGACGCCTTCCCAGTTTTTGGAATTATTGAAGAAGGTAAAAGATGTGCCTGGCTCATCAGGTACCAAGTCTTATAGTCTCAAAGATACCCGAGTTGTCGAAACCTACGTGGTCAATATCAAAGATGTTGGTTTGATATGGCGCTTTCGAGATATATCGGAAAAATGTAAGCAAGAAGAATTAATACGTTATCAAGCTTATCACGATGATTTAACGAATTTACCTAATCGTTCCTTATTCAACGATCGTTTATCCCATGCTCTAAAAAAACGTACCCGAGATCGTGCGAAGTTAGCAATTTTTTATATGGATCTCGATGGCTTCAAAACCATCAATGATAGCCTTGGTCATGCGGTTGGTGATTCATTACTTATGCAAGTGGCGAAGCGCTTGGTGGAAACGCTTCGTGATGATGACACTGTTGCCCGTTTAGGTGGTGATGAATTTGTAGTCTTAATGGAAGAAGTCATTAGCCATGCTGATGTCGTGCGTTTGGCTGAACGCGTTTTACAAGTCGTTCAAAAGCCTTTTTATCTTGAAGGACAAGAGCTTTATATTTCCACAAGTATTGGCGTTTCCTTATTCCCAGACGATGGCGACACAGAGGAACTATTGGTAAGAAACGCCGATATTGCGATGTATAAAGCAAAAGACCAAGGGCGCAACTGCTTTCACTTTTATACCACAGCCTTGGAGCGTTTGGCTAAGCATCGCCTTTCATTAGAAACTAAGTTAAGAGCCGCAGTTAAAAGCGGTGCCTTCGAACTCTATTATCAGCCAAAAATATGTCTTCATAATATGAAGTTAAAGGGCTTTGAAGCCTTGCTGAGATGGTATGACGAAGAGCAAGGTTTTATTGGGCCTGATACCTTTATTCCAATTGCTGAGTCTACGGGCTTGATATTGGCGATTGGCGAATGGGTCATTGAAGAAGCTTGTCGACAGGCAAAAATTTGGGTTGAGCAAGGCTTTGATGATATTTACATAGCCATTAACTTATCGGCAAAACAGTTTCAAAAGCCAGATCTAATCGATCAAGTTTTAAAGACTATTGACGATAGCGGAATTGAAAGGAAGCACTTGGCGGTAGAAATTACTGAAAGCATGGTAATGCACAATGTTAATGGCGCCGCGGCATCTTTAAAACGTTTTCAGGACGAAGGTGTGTTAGTTTGTATGGATGATTTTGGCACTGGATACTCATCGCTAAACTATCTAAAAACACTGCCTATTGATGTGCTGAAAATCGACCGAACCTTTATCAAGGATGTCACTGAATCTGCGGACGACCGCGCAATAGCATCTTCAATTATTACCTTGGGCCATAACTTGGGATTAAAAGTAGTGGCAGAGGGGGTGGAAACTGAAGAACATGTTGAGTTTTTACGTGAGCATAAATGTGATATAGCCCAAGGTTATCATTATGGCAGGCCACTACCTGCACTTGAGGCGATTGCCCCTTACGACCAAAATAGCCAAGACAATACCGAAGACTAATTAGTAAGCGCCGCGAATGATTAAGCGCAGCGAATGCTTTATAGATTCTCCAAATTCCATTTTAAAAGCCACCAATTCCGGTCGATCCATTACCTTTTCAACCATTGGGCTCGGATTGGCTAGCGGCCAAAGCCCTGCAATTAGCGCAATAATACTGTGAGCTGCTGGTAACATATTTTCTTGTTTGATATCCGGTAAGCTTTTTTGCACTGTTGATATCATCCTCAATCCCAATTGCACTGATTCCAATTTAAAACTGAGTAATAGTTCTTCGGAGATATTATTTTCAAGTACCGATGCCAACACGCTCATAAGCTGGCACATGCGGGGAGATTCTTCGACCTGTTTGGCTAGCAGGATAGTGACGTCATCTATATTATTCGAACCCTCGAATGGAGCGAGTGCCTGCTCAATGTTGTCTAGCCAGGCTTTCCAATCCTCTTGAAGAAGCTGCAAGAAGATATCTTCTCTACTTTCGTAGTAACGATAGATATTTGACTTGGCCACGCCGGCTTCACGGGCAATACCGTTTAAGCTGACTTTATCAAAGCCGTCTCTTTCAAGTAGCAACGCAGCGGCCGCCAGTATTTCGGCTTTACGCTGTTCTTTTTGCTCAGGCTGTCGTGCCCTTTGAAAGGCCGACTTACACCTCGACTTACTGCATACCATGGTTTTGTCTCCGCTGTTTTGGGCAGCGCTGTTACTGCATTTTTGCTTCTTTTGGGCGTCTTGTCGCTATTTTTTAACTGGTTAGCTTAAAATTTAACCCATTATAAATCAAACGGTTAAATCTTTCTAAAAA
>JAKSAW010000411.1 GCA_022361455.1 Pseudomonadales bacterium
ACCAACAATAGAACCGAATCCACCATCGACAACACCCGCTCCACTTCACCACCGAAGTCAGCATGTCCTGGGGTGTCTACGATATTGATACGGTAGTCATTCCATTTAATGGCGGTGTTTTTTGAGAGGATGGTAATACCACGCTCTTTTTCTAAATCGTTGGAGTCCATGACTCGCTCGCCTTCGTCTTTACGGCCCAGAGTGCCAGATTGGGAGAGCAATTTATCAACCAGAGTGGTTTTACCATGGTCAACGTGAGCGATAATCGCGATATTACGAATCTTCTCAATCACAGGTTTACTGCCTTTAAATAAGTGAATTAGGGAATAGCTAGGTGCCGCGATGGGATACACACTATTTCTGGGGCGGCGAGTATACACGATTTAAATGGGAAAAAATCGGTGGCATACAAACTGTAACCATCACTTACAGGGATTTTTGGGTATAATGCCGCGCCTTTTTGATTAACCCGCTGCTTGCAGCCAAACATTGAACCGTAACGATGACCATACAGCGCAAAGCCATCGCTCTTATTTCTGGTGGATTAGACTCCCTGCTAGCCGTGAAGGTGGTGCAGGAACAAGGTATTCATGTGGAGGGCGTGAATTTCTACACAGGTTTTTGTGTCGAAGGCCACACCCATGCAATTCGCAAAAAAGATCAGAAAAAACAGAAACGAAATAATGCCCTTTGGTCCGCTGAGCAATTAGGCATCAAACTTAATATTATTGATATTAGCGAAGAATACAAAGACATCGTCATCAATCCTAAGCACGGTTACGGAGCTAACCTAAACCCCTGTTTAGATTGCAAAATCTTTATGGTTGAACAGGCCAACTTGATGCTAAACAAGGCCCGTGAGCTAGCAGACGATGGCGGGTTTGATTTTATTATTACCGGCGAAGTGATTGGCCAACGACCTAAATCTCAGCGCAAAGAAACCATGCCGATCATAGCTAAAGAGTCTGGCGCTGACGACCGTTTACTTCGTCCATTATGCGCCAAGAACCTCCCTGCAACCCTCCCCGAACGCGAAGGCTGGGTAAACCGAGAAGAGCTTTACGACTTCAGTGGCCGCAACCGCAAACCGCAAATGGCGCTCGCTCAAAAGTATGGTTTCGAGGATTTTGCGCAGCCAGCGGGTGGATGCTGCTTCCTCACCGATGAGAGCTATTCCAAGAAATTAGCTGACCTTTGGGATGCTCGCGGCGAAAAAACCTATGAAATTGACGATATCATGCTTCTTAAAATGGGCCGACATATCCGCCCTGCACCCAATTTTAAGTTGATCGTGAGTCGTGAAGAGGGTGAAAACAATTTTCTTCAAGGCTACAAGAAAAAGTTCTACTCCATTCGCTGCATCAGCCACGGAGGCCCTTTGACTCTGGTTGATGGTGAGCCGTCAGATGCCGATTTAGAGCTCGCAGCAAAAATCGTGGCTCGTTATGGTAAAGGCAAAACTGCTGATAGTGTGGATATGCAGATTGATAGTCGCGATGGTGTATCCAAGGTGATTCAAGTTAAGCCTGCTCTACCCAACGAAATTCCGCAGAATTGGTACGTATAGGAAAGACAATGGATCAAGACATTCAAGCAAATCAAACCTTGGATACCAAAGGTTTACTTTGCCCAATGCCTGTCATCAAGACTCAAAACCAAATCCAAAACATGGAGGTTGGAGAGATTCTTCTGGTTGAAGCAACCGACCCAGGTGTGCTCCATGATATTCCAGCATGGTGCAGAATTAACGGTCATAAGGTTTTGCTTCAATATCAAGAAGATAAGGTATGTTACCTATTTATAGAAGTACTCGAAGACTAGCCACGCACCCACAAAGTGCAGCGCCGCACCAAAAAAGACCTAAAAATAGCACAAGCGCACAAAAGTGGTGCGTAGCTTTTTTCAAGCCGGTTAAGCCAACAGCAAAGCACACTAACCAAGCCCTCTGTTCAAAAATAAGACAATTCTACTTTGGCAAAAAATATAACCATTTCAATGGGTTAAAAAAATAACAGAATTATTTTAGTTATTTTGATTTGGGCCCTTTTCACCAAGAATTCCATATCATATATTTTGCCCTCACCACCGGTAAGACCATCTATCGTCTTGGGGCCGGTCAGCCCCGTTACACAATAAAAAAATCCGTTTTTGGAGGATTCACAATCATGTCTGAAAAGACTCTCTCACTCATCAAAGAAAACAATGTTCGTTGGGTTGACCTACGTTTCACCGACTCTCGCGGTAAAGAGCAACACGTTTCCATTCCTTCTGGCGAAGTTGACGAAGGCTTCTTCGAAGACGGCAAAATGTTTGATGGTTCTTCTATTGCTGGCTGGAAGGGCATCAACGAATCAGACATGATCCTTATGCCAGACGACGCGACGTCTGTTATCGATCCCTTCACTGACGAAACAACTTTGAACCTACGTTGCGATATCGTTGAGCCTTCGACTATGCAAGGCTACGAGCGCGATCCACGCTCTGTAGGCCGTCGTGCCGAAGAGTACTTAAAGTCCACTGGTATCGGTGACGCTGCTCTATTCGGCCCAGAGCCAGAGTTCTTCGTATTTGATTCTGTCACTTGGAAGTCTGACATGAACGGCTCCATGTACGCTATCCACTCTGAAGAAGCGGCTTGGGTTTCTCACGAAGAGTTCGAAGGCGGCAACATCGGTCACCGTCCTGGCGTTAAAGGCGGTTACTTCCCAGTGCCACCTGTTGACTCTCTACATGATCTTCGCGCTGCAATGTGTGCCGCAATGGAAGCCATGGGCTTAGTTGTTGAAGTACATCACCACGAAGTAGGTACTGCTGGTCAATGTGAGATCGGTGTTGGTCCTAACACCCTAGTTGGCAAAGCTGATGAAGTTCAAATTCTTAAGTACTGTGTGCATAACGTTGCTCATGCCTACGGCAAAACCGCAACCTTCATGCCTAAGCCTGTTGTTGGTGATAACGGTTCTGGTATGCACGTTCACCAATCTATCTCTAAAGATGGCAACAACATCTTCGCTGGTGACGAGTACGCGGGCCTTTCTAAAGAAGCGCTTTACTACATTGGCGGTATCATCAAGCATGCTCGTACCATCAACGCTTTCACTAACGCCTCTACTAACTCATACAAGCGTCTAGTTCCTGGTTTCGAAGC
>JAKSAW010000191.1 GCA_022361455.1 Pseudomonadales bacterium
GACGCTCGCTGCGTACGGCGACCTAGCCGCTCTCACGTACGCCGTCGTGGCGGGTTGAGGTGCTGGGCGCTCGTTGCACATGACCGTGGTGGTTCAGGCGAAGAGAATTCTCGCTTCGGTCGTGGCCTCATCTGTGGCCGCGCTTGCGCTCGGTGTGTCGCAGGCAGATGCCGACCCCGGCGTCGTGGCCGCCGCTGCGCCCGTCGCGCCGAGCTCGTCTAGGGCCCTTACGCAATCCGAGGGTCGGGCCTGCGCGGAGCGACACTCGTCGATCTCGACCGCGGTCGCATCGCATCCGCCGGTGCCGAAGCGAACGCCAGGCGAGGCGCCGTGGTCACCGATCGCAGCGTCGGGCTCAGGTCCCAGTAGCGCGCCGTGTTCGCCGCCGGAGTATGCCGCGCTGGCCGGTGTCGAGTTCGCCGAGGCCGTCGCGACGAGCCGCGTGGCCTGCCTCGGGTCTCTGTGGTCTTTCGACGGCGATGTCGCCGCCGCCTTGGTGGCACCGAACATCGTCGCCGTCGCCGACAGCATCGCGACCGACGCGGCCGACCTCAGCCTCAATGCGACCAGGCTCGCCCGCTCGGCCTTGCTGTATCAGATCGCGTTCTTCCACGAATTCTATCAGTCGGCGTTGACCTACGACGCCGCCACATTCGCCGCCGCACAGGCCGCCATGACCGTGATCGGTGACGACTCCGCGCTCGTTGCAGGCGATGCCGGGATCGACCAGCTGAGAGGGCAGTGGATCATCAGCGTCGACAGCACTAACGCCTCGCACCTGAACCTCGGCGCGATCCGAGGATTGCTCGAGCGATACGCCGACGATCCCGCGCTTGCGGCCAGCTACGACGAGCGCAACATTGCGTTCTACGCTTCGTTTACGATCGCCCGTCAGATCGGCAACGCCTACAACCTGCTCGGAGATCAAAGCCCCTGGTACGACCTGGTCGATCCGGGCTTGATCGCGGCGCTCGCGGAAGTCGGCCTGGATCTGAGCTTCACCGAGGACACGGCACACGTAGTCGAGAACGCGCTCTTCGCGCTGGCGCACATGAGCTATCTGGAGCCTGAGACCGCGGCTGCTGCGCATGATGTCGTATCGACGGCCTACGACATTTTCCCGCAGTACTCGGGGCCCTGGTTCCGCGCGCTCGTGGATCTCGACTTCTTCTTCGGTGCCGAGCTAGCCGACGGCAGCACGCTCGACGTCGCTGCGATTCGGGCGGACGTCGAAGGGTTCGCCCTGCCGCACGAGTACGTCTTCGACCAGGGCCGCCTGGTATTCAAGACGGCGATCGATCTGGCCACCGCCGAGCAGCTCTACGATGCGATCCAGGAAGTCGAGAGCCAGTTCTTCCGCGCGACGACTTACATCGATCCGGTCCCGGGTGATCCC
>JAKSAW010000187.1 GCA_022361455.1 Pseudomonadales bacterium
AGGCTGATATTCGAATCACCGGTAAGATCAATGGCGAGAAGAAAGCGACCAACAACCAGTGAAACTCAACTTGCATATGGATGCCAATGAATACGAGACAAATGGTCATTGTCTTTGAAAGGATTTCCCATGCATAAACGCGATGGTGCTCCATGTAAGCAAACTGCACTTTTTGAATCACCGTAAGCGGTAAATTCAAATAAAAAAGCAAACACACCATCAGCAAAGCCAAGGTCAAATTATATGAATAGGTATCACTGGTAACCTCAAACACCTGATCCCAATGCACTAGGAATATTGGACCGGTAAAAACTAGCGCCATCAAAAGAGCGATTACCGCCATCAGCAATATAGTGTTTTGAATTAGATTTAAATTATAGTGCCATTCTTTTTCATGACGAGTCTTCAACAGCGTATTATGAAGCCCATTACTAACGCCAAAATCACTAAAGGCTGCAAACGTAAAAAACTGTACAAACACACTCCATAAACCGAAGCCACTTTTCCCCAAATAATCAAGAAGCCAAGGTGTAGTTAACAAAGCGACTAACAAGCCCAACGCCCTTGCCATCATTGACACAGCGTATGACTTAAGCACTTTTCTTAGGCGCTTATCGCTCAAACTTGATATGCTCAGAGTCATAGTACACGCTCCATAAACACACCATTCACTTCAGGTTTAACCAAGTGAAAACTGCCTCCTCTAAATAAAGGGACAGGCACTTTACCAACGTCACCTACCAACACTTCCACAATCTTTTCATCAGTCACTGGCGAGTACGCATAAACCAAGTAATCGTTTTGTGGAGACTTCATTACAAGACTAAATGCTCGAACACGTTGAGAATCAGCCGAGGCCTCTGCAGATGAATGATAATTAAACCATCGCGCATGATTACTGACGACGTCTGGCAAGAGCTTATCGAAAGGGTGCTGAACGTCTTCGTTAGCTAAAATCTTGCCATTTTTCCAAAATCGACTTAACACCTTATTGTCATGAACTTCTGACACCGATTGAGCTGCGGTATTGAAAAACTCAAAAACTGCAATTCTATCCTGATTCCAATGCCTGAATTCCCGAAGGACATTTGGCCGAGTCAACCATAGACCGTATCTGACCAGTCCCTGATAGCGCTGAGTATTAAACTTTTCACCTTTACGGCGAAAAAAGAATCTTTTGTCTTTTGGGTTACGCTCATTGTACCCGTCCCAAATGGAAAGTTCGTACCAAAAAGATTGCCTATTTCTGCGAGTTGTTTCCATCAAGGGCTGCCACCCCATCGCTTCTACCTGAGGACTCCAAGTTCCCGTGTCATCAATATTATTCCAGTCATGCAGATAATATGGCACATTTGCTCCCTGCCAAACTTTCGTCCATGGTGCTATTTCAGCTCCAAAGTGATCTGAGTATTTATGCCATCCTTTCCATCGACCAAGTGAAGTCGGAACAAAATTATTGTACCCAATGAACCGTGATGCTTTTTGCCAACTCGGCTCATTAAGTCCTTGCCTAAAACCATCAATCAAAGACTGATAACGCTTTTTCCAAAGCTCAAAGAAATCTTTTTTGCTAAACAATCCTGAGCCATCACCCAAGATTTGTTTTTTCAGCCATTCACGGTGACTTTGTACTTGATACCAACGCAGTTTCGGCTGTTCATTATTGGAAAGGAAAATAACCAATGGTGGATCTTGATACTCACTAATCAAAAACTGTAGTTCAGGTGTGCGAGCCCAACGAAGCCCAACTCTACGCCAATCGGATATCGGCCCAAAAGGCGATAATACTTTTTCTTTGGCACCAGGATAGGGTGTAGTTGCGTGTAGATCATTATTAAATTCAGGTGATTCAAGCAGCAATCTTTCCCATTGAGTTGATACTAAGGAAAGAGGTAAATGATCATCACGAATTAAGCGTAGAACGTTTCGATAGTATGCTTTGTTAGGTGCCTTTAAGTGGGAAGACTTTTGAAAGGATGGAACGGGCAATTGCACCCAAGGTAACAGGGGAATCCCTTGCTGCAGTATTTGCAATTGAAACTGTGGAGTAAATCCGTCAACTAACTGCCCCGTATTCCAATGAGATAACAAAGGTAAGGGATAACCTTCTTGGAGTTCAGTATGGGATAAATGCTCATCAATACTTTTTGATATCGCACCTACCGCTTCTGCTTTTGTAAGTGAAAATCCTTCACTAACCCAGCACGTCAATACCAGGAAACAGAAAACATTATGCCTTGAACACCGTAGAGAACACATTAAGAATGATAGTGGTCGTATAACTCAGCCAAAATTTGGGGTACTGCATCCCCCTGACCATAAGGATTAGATGCTCGGCTCATGACTTCATAGGCATCATCCCTGTTTAACAAATCCTCTAACCCCGCCATAATTGCATCCTGATTGGTACCTACCAATTTAACGGTTCCAGCATTCACTGCTTCTGGGCGTTCGGTGACATCTCTCATCACAAGCACCGGCTTGCCTAGTGACGGCGCTTCTTCCTGTACTCCACCCGAATCCGTTAAAATTACATCTGCATTATTCATTAGCCAGATAAACGACTCATATTCTAGCGGATCAATTAGGTGAACGTTGTCTAGCTCCCCCAAGGATGTTTTAACTGGATCTTGTACATTAGGGTTTAAATGGACAGGGTATATAAATGTCCAATGCTCATTTCGTGCAGCTGACTCCGCGATTGCCTGACAGATTCGTTCAAAACCATCACCAAAATTTTCTCGGCGATGGCCCGTGACCAATATGATGTCATTTGTGGGATTGATTATCTTGCGAAACAGATCTTCACCAAATCGATCCGACCAATGCTCTTCGGAATACTGCGCTTCGATTCGATCAGTCGCCATCAATAATGCATCGATAACGGTGTTTCCGGTAACCCAAACCATATCTTGTGGAACGCCTTCTCGCAAAAGATTGTCTCTGGCAGATTGAGTTGGGGCAAAATGAAACTCCGCAAACCTTCCCACTATGGATCGGTTCAACTCCTCGGGAAACGGTGCACCTAAATCCCATGTTCGCAACCCCGCTTCGATGTGAGCTACCGGTATATCTTCGTAAAACGCTGCTAACGCACTCGCGAAACAAGTAGTGGTATCACCATGAACAAACACTAGATCCGGTTTAAGGTCTCTCAATACATCTCGAATACCCAGCAAAACCTTAACGGTTACATCATGAAGATCTTGGCCAGGCTGCATAATATCGAGATCAAAGTCAGGCTGAATATCAAAAAATGATAATACTTGATCTAACATTTCTCTATGCTGTGCAGTAACACAAACATGGCTTTCAAAGTCTTGATGATTCTCTAGTCCAATGACCAATGGCGCCATTTTAATTGCTTCGGGGCGCGTCCCAAATACGGTAAGCGTTCTCACTGTCATGACACGACACC
Source organism: Pseudomonadales bacterium (assembly GCA_022361455.1). Lineage (GTDB taxonomy): Bacteria > Pseudomonadota > Gammaproteobacteria > Pseudomonadales > Ketobacteraceae. The sequence continues at coordinate 3,419 of JAKSAW010000187.1, forward strand.
TCTCGTGTCTATCACAACTTTCTCTTTTAAATCCGACGCTTTAATTTTTCTAAACTTCTTGTGATCAACTAAAATAACAACAATATCAGAGCGTTCAATCACTTCGTCATAGGGGAGCAGATCAAACTCTTTCATTTGATCAACATTCGGCTCGCTAACTAACACTTGCCATTCCGCGTTGGCATTTAATGCTTGGACGATATCAAGCGCTGGAGATTCGCGTAGATCATCCACATCGGCTTTAAAAGCCAACCCCAAACAACCAATGACTGGATCTTTAAAGCGATCCGCATAGCGAGATATTCGATCTATTACCCAATTAGGTTTCGCATCATTAACTGATCGAGCTGTTCTGATGAGTTTGGCCGTTTCAGGTGCACTGGAAACAATAAACCAAGGATCTACTGCAATGCAGTGCCCACCTACACCAGGCCCTGGATTTAAAATATTTACACGTGGATGGCGATTAGCAAGGCGTATCATCTCCCAAACATTAATCGCTTGCTCATCGCAAATCATCGAAAGTTCATTGGCGAAAGCTATATTAACGTCACGATAAGCATTTTCTGTTAGCTTCGCCATCTCCGCTGTCTTAGCTGAGGTTGCTAACACTTCTCCACTCACAAAGCTTTCATAGAACTCAACCGCAGCGTCAGTAGATCTTTCATCGACACCACCGACAACACGATCATTCTCAATAAGTTCCCTTAAAATCTGACCGGGAAGAACTCTTTCTGGGCAGTGGGCAATATTAACTTCGTCAACCAAGTCGTCTCGGTTAAGCGCTATTGTCGCCAGAACCACATCGTCTGTAGTACCAACAGGGACTGTAGATTCCAGGATAACTAAGTCGCCCTTCTTCAATAGAGGACAAATCGTTTTAGTGGCAGCTTCTACATAAGCTAGGTTAGGTTCTTTTTCATCCTTAAAGGGCGTAGGCACGGCAATAATAAACACATCTGCTTCAACAGGCTGCATGCTCGCCTTTAACTTCCCAGAATTAACAGCAGACTTAACGAGAATATCCAAATCAGGTTCCACAATATGAATATTCCCTTTATTGATGGTATCTACAACTTCGGGATCAATATCCACACCAACAACATCAAATCCTTTGGTTGCTAACAGAGATGCCGTGGGTAGACCAATGTACCCCAATCCAACGACGCAAATCGATTTATCGTATGCCATGATGAAGTCCTATTAACAAACCAATACTCCAATGAATGCTATGTCAAAGCTGTGACGAAAATATTGCCAATACTATTATAAATCTTTAACAGAATCTTTATGGGCAAATGGTTTAGCAAGCGGCTCACCAATAAAAACGCCCTGACCAGGCATTTTTACACTTCTCCAATAGGCTGTTATCAGTGATGCTCCCGCTTCAAGTGCGTCAAGGAATATCAAAGGGTTAGGAAATTTATCTAACATATTACAAGGCTCAACCACTGTACCGTAAGACGCTGTAGCACCAGCCTCAAGCCAACGAATAGCACTCATTTGATAGCTATCCGTTAACATTCCCCCTGCAGATGTTAAATGATCACCGACCGCCCCTGGCAGAAACGTATTCTTTCCCAAGTAAGGGACGCTTTTTCTACCAACTGAGTAATACAGGATATTGTTCTTTCCAATTAAAAAGTCTTTCTCTAAAAATTGGTGACGAATATAGTCGGAGCGTCGCCGCTCAAATTGATACCTATAAGCCTTAGCAGCAACATTTCGATGCTTATCGTCACTCTCTAATAAATAGGCGCTTGCAACTGGAAATGAGCCATCTGCACCAACACCTATATCAATGGTACGAAACACGTCCTTTTCATGCTGACCTGCGAGCATCATCGAAATACGATTTTCCGACCTAATTCTTTCTGGTTCTACCAAAGAATAATCATCTTGATAAAAAGGTGAGCTTTTAGTTACTGAACAAGATTCAGAGCAATAGGCATTGCTAAACCCAAACGTAAGCGCCGATGTAAGTGACATACAATCCACTTTATATGGCTTTGTCCAGGTGATGGCATAGGCCATTATGCCATCATAACTATTTGCCAAAATCACTTTGCGAATCTTGTTAAATTCTTGGGCACTGATACTTGCGTCGTCACCAAGAAAACTCACATAGATGATATTTTCAATCGGTACTTTTCTCGCCTTTTGATAGTAGCGTCCAACAGCGAGGCTTTGTGGATCCGACTCATTGATCACAACACCAATTTGCGACGCGCTTAACGCCCAAGTTTTGCCACATAAAGCAATTGATAAAACTAAGATTGATGTCTTAACAAGTAGCTGCAGCCAACTTGTGGGTCGGCAATATTCCCTGTCTATTTCTATCTTGCACCACCTCTTTAATAATCGCTTCATCTACAATGGGTTGTTTTTTTGCAAACCCATAAACCAAACCTAAGTCGGCGATATTGTTAATTAGCCTTGGTATTCCCTGACTATGATAAGCGATCTGACCCACCGCACCGGGATCGAATAGCATACGGACTGCCCCAGCAACCTTTAATCTATGCTTTACATAATTCGAAGTTTGCACCACGCTCAACCTAGCGAGGTGATAATCGATCGATACTCTTTGCGCAAATTGACGCAAGCTTGGTCTTTGCAACATATCTCTCAGTTCTGGTTGCCCCACTAAGATAATCTGTACTAATTGGTGCTGGTCTGAATTTATATTCGATATCAGCCTCAGTGATTCCAATGATTTCTCATCGAGGTTTTGAGCTTCGTCGACAATCAATAGCACTCTTTTTCCTTGCGAATAATGCTGAAGAAAGCAATCCACTAAAGCATTATAAAGTCCTATACCTGACATATTCTCGACATCAATCGAAAAAGAATCGGCAACCCATTCCATAATAGAAGCCAATTGCATATTGGTATTCGATATTAGCCCTACAACAACTTCATCACCTAAACTATTCAGTAAGTAGCGAATTAATGTTGTCTTTCCTGCACCCACCTCTCCCGTTAATACAGTGAAACCGGCTTCGTTAGTGAGCCCGTACCTTAAGATGGAGAAGCCTAGGTCATGCTCTTTACCCAAATAAAGATAAGCTGGGTCGGGCAAAAGCGAAAAGGGCTTAGCTCTTAGTTTATAAAAGGACTCGTACATAACATTAACCCGACGCGTTATTTAGCAATGTACCGAGGATAGGCTTATCACCCAACAATTCCGACATTCGAAGAATATCGGACTTGGTTGTTTTGCACTCTTCAACGACTAACAACCCGGCGTCGAATTGATCCAAGAAAGCAACAGTGTCATCACTTTCCAATAAAGGTGGCAAATCAAAAATAACTAAGCGCGACTTGTAACGATGCACCATGTCATCTACTAAGCCTCTTACAGAAGGAGACATTAGTCGTTCTGAGGAATCATCGAATGCCTCTCTTCCAGGCAAAACAACTAAACTTTCAATACCCGGATTGAACAGCATGTCATTAACAGGGGCATCATGAAGCAAATAATCACTAAGGCCTATAGTAGGCTCATAATTAAAGTAACGATGAACCTGAGGAGCTTTAAGGTTAAAATCAGCTAATAAAGTGGTATGTCGATACTCCATAGCGATACTAATCGCCAGGTTAACCGCTGTCAGAGTCGAACCTTGGCCTGAACGTGCAGAGATAACCGCTAGGCTCTTCCAATTATTTGCGTTCATTTTCTGTAACACTTGAGTACGCAGTAACTTATATGCCGATATGATTTCAGGTTCGGAGCCACCATGAAGTACTCTGTTTTTCTTAAGCCAAGTATCATCCACATGATGAATTTGAGTATTCAGATAAGAAATTGGATAGTTGATCTTATCGCTTATCTCCCCAGAACTGCTAATCGCCTGAAAAGGTCGCTGCTGTTTTGGCACACCAGCATAACTCGGTGCCTTATGCTCATCGCGCTTGTCCGCAGCTCGCTCAATCGCTTCTTTGATTCTTTCCATCACCCAGCCCTATCCAAGTTTCCGAAGTGCTACGTACCAGAGCACATCCAGCGGCATGAACGCATAATGAACTGCCATTGTGACACCAACCACTCCCGCTAAAGACAGACCTAGCAGGAGAATTGTCATTCTCTTCCTTGCTGTTACTTCTTCCAAAGTGACGATATGGGGAATTACCGCCAAAGGGGGTGCTCCCGTAAATTGTTGAAGTGCTCGACCAGATCGAATTGTTTGATCGACTTTTTCCAACAACAATATCAATCCACCAGCCATAACAAATGACATCACCACACCCGCCACAGCAATTAGAATTCGATTTGGTTTCACTGGCTTAACTGGTAGCAAAGGTGGTTCAATTAGTGTAAACCGCTCGCCTTTGCGCTCTTGCTCAAGACTCATCGCCAAACTAGCCTCCAGCTGCTTTGCCTTAACTTCTTGATACTTGCGTGCGGTATTTTCATAATCACGAGCCAATGAGCGGTATTCTCTCTCCACATTAGGAGACTCAAGCAAAGAGATTTCTAATTCATCAAGTTTCTTTTTAACTTTAGTTTGGCTCGCTTTTAAATGAAGCAACTCGACTTTGGCCGCCTCCAATGAAGCAGCCAGCTGCACATAGGCGGGATTATCTGCATCATCGTTTTCATATTCTGCCGAAATCTCAAGATCAACCAATTGCTGCTCAAACGTTTTAATTACCGAAGCTAAGGATTTAACATCGGGATGCTCACTATCATATTTAGTCAGCAACTTACTCATTTGAGCTCGGTATATTTCCGTTTGCTGAGAAATAAATCGAGAATCGTTAGGAATTTCAACTTCCTGTAGCAAGTTATCCAACTGTCTTTTGGTTTTTACAACATCAGGGTGCTTTTCCGAATATTTTGCTAACAGCGATATATAGCGATTCTGCAGTAACTTGGCTCTTGCTTCTGGCGTTAAAACCGATTGAGAGCCATCACCAACTGTATTGGCATGGGGACTCTGCTGGTTGAGTTGTGACTCTAGATAGACCTTACGCTCCTCCAACGCTTTTATTTGACGGCTTAATTCGGAGTATTCCCGTTCCGCTCGGTCCATTAAATTCAAATTCAAGGTTGTCAACTCTGGTAGTTTACGGAGATTTTTTTCCTTAAAATCAGACAGCTTCTGTTCCAAATCTTGGGACTTATTGCGCAATCGTACTACCTCAGCAGACAGAAACGATTCAGCCTCTTCGGCCATCTCTGTTCGATTCTTAATATTTTCTTTAAGAAACAAGGACGTCAACTCATTAGCGACCGTTTGCGCAGTCTTAGCGGACTCGCTGTTATAAGCAATATTAAACGCAATAGTTGCCTCCATTGGTCGGCCACTTCTTGGGTCCACCACTTCAGCACTAATCATGCGATGGTTAATGTCTTCACGCATCATTTCTACCACTAATTCCAGAGGCTCTTTTTCCCTTTCTTCTGGATATAGATCGTACTTTTTGATCAGTTGACTCAATTTCGCGAACGTCATAACACGCTGAATCGTCATTTGAATACGCTGATCAGCGAAACTAGTCACTGTTGAGCGCACTAAATCTTGTGGAATCTCTTGTTGCTCTATGAGAATCGTTGCGGATGAACGATAAGTGGGTGCAGCGAAAAGAGCATAAGAAAGGCTCGCCACCAGCACAATGAAAAATGCAATTAGAGCCGATTTTCTGCGGCGCTTTATCGCATTAAGGATATCCGCTGGACTAATTTGACTTTCCACTATTAACCGACCTTCTTTTCCAAACTGCTTACTTTATTTATTTCTTAGTTGGTAATGGGATCCATATACCAACGAATACCAACTTCAACTAGGTGAGATTCCGCGCTTTCATCGGTTTCTACAAAGTCCCGATACTGATAACGGTATCCACCTTGCAGCCTAACATTCCGTGTTATACGCCACACGGCGTAGATTTTTAAGCGACTTGAATCTAAATCATTTTCCATTTGAGATTCTAGATCACTTCGCTGCCTTTTTAGCTGAGCGTCCAATGCTAAACGAGTAACTTCGCTCAACTGATAATTTGATAGCCATCTCAAGGATGACTGATCAATTAAATCGCCAATACTATTTGGGCGCGTTTCTTGAGTAACGATAAAGGAGGTTTCCCCCCGCTCACCTCGGTAATCTATTTGCCCATTGACTACCAAACCTTCCCCTTCCTCTTCGTCTTCGGCGACCAGTTCAACAAAAGGAATGAGCGTTTCACTTTCATACTTTGATTGCCGGTAGCCAACACTGAAATTAGACGCTAATGTTTCGCTGAAGTGATATTGCCACCCCACACTGACACCATGACTTTCGTTGCCTGTTGAAAATGTTTGCGACAAGCGACCGGGCTCAACATCCTCAAACCCCTTATCTTTGTAATCTACGACACTTGCAAACACGCTCAAATACACTGCGTTATTGATGCTATACGCAAAAGTTGGCTGAACATTAAAAGCGTAATACTCGTATTCCAGCAAGCCCGAGGCTTGCTCCTCAAAATCTACTTTTTGGAACGAAAGCCCAGTTTGTAGAGACCAGAGCTCATCTATTCGATATTGCCCATTCAAGGATGAGCTATATCTATTCCTATCCACATCAATGGTTTCTGGGCCCGATACGAGCAACTCATCAGCCAACGTTGTGTCATTACGCACGCCCAACTCTAACTGCCATGCGCTAGTTTCCAGTTTCCTCGAGTACCCCCCCGTTAAATCCAGATAGTCAGCTTCATCAGCATCTGAGCCATCCAGATAAGTATCAACGTACTCTGTGCTAAACTCTGCGGTAGATATTTCAGTTTCTCTAGCCACAGCCATCTGCACTCGCTGCCGACTACCCACGGCACTATCAGAACTCTCGGTTCTCAATCCATAGTTGCTGTCATTAAAGCCATCAAGCCCAGCACTAACTTTGAAACTCTGCTGTCCCGCATGCCCCTTTGAACCGACTGCTACTAGACATACCAAAAGGAACCTCAAGCCCTGTAGTCGAAACTGCTGAATATTCATTAAGGCACAACAACCACGTCTCCATTTAGCAAACGTACATTCTTGGAAAGACTCTTGCCTTCCTTAATGTCATCGTAACTAAATGAAATGGCACTCTGCTCTGCATCGTGTCGAATCACTTTAATATCACTAGTATTTGCATAGGTGGTTGTTCCACCTGCAATACTTAAAGCCTGCAAGACTGTGGTCGCCTGCGCCATAGGATATTGACCTGGTCGGTTAACTTTTCCTATAACGAAAAAGCGATTACCAGCGGTACTTTTCAACATCACTGTTACACTTGGATCAGGTATATATGCCGCTAATTCTTCGGCAATCACTTGGTTAAGTTTTTCAATGCTATTTCCTTCCGCTCTAAGATGACCAATCAAAGGAAAAGAAATTTTACCCGAAGGCGATATCAGTAACTCTCGCTGCAAATCAGGCTCTTTCCAGACTGAAACCTCAATGATATCTCCAGATTGCAATAGATAATCTGTGTTAGGCGCATCGGCCCATATGCTCTGCGAGAACCCCATCAAAGAGAACATCATCAGACAACGAAGTGTTTTAGTAACTACTAAATACCGCACCAAGAGCTCCATTCTATAATCGCTATATTTCAAAAAGTGGAGTTAAGTTACAGTCAATTTATGAAAGAAGTGTTGCGGAATTCTTTCAGTCCGCAATATATTTGATTATCCGTTAAACAAATTTAAAAAATAGGAAACCACAACGTAACTTAAGTGAAATGTTACTTTTTTATGAAAGTTTGACCGTTAACAAGAACAAGCCTGTCAACGATCAAACCTTAAACAATCTCAAGTAGACTAGCAGCCTTTAGGCTTACGCTTAAATGCTCCTAGCAACACAATACCAGAAAGGAACATAAAGGCAGGTAAAGGAAGCGGCACTGCTGATATGCCTACGTTTTTTAGCTCGACTCCATACAAACCTAAGTTAAATCCACCCGTAGCAACACCTAGGATAGATAAATAATAAGAATCGACCTCTGTAATCTCAAAAGTCATAGTGTCTTGCGTATTATCATCATCCAGAAACAGTCTTGCTACCACATCGGATTCTGTGGTGACTACTGCACCCAAAGTTGCAAACGTATTAGGGAAGACGAAATCCGATAACGTTAATTGGTATTCACCTAACTGCAAACTGTTTAGCGCTATTACTGTTCTAGCATTACCATCCACAAAATCCACATTTTCGTAGATCACCTGACCTGGTTCTATGGTGTCTAATATTGGAATAGTCTCATTTGCCTCAATTAGAACACTACCCGGTTCTGTACTAATACCTTCATCAGGAGGGGTTAACGTAATAACGCCTGCATTTGCCTGAGAGCAAAACGCGTACGCTGATGCAATAATCCCCATCCTAAACATTGCAGTCAGTTTAGAAATTTTAGGAAACATATTGATTCGGCCCTATGTCTAAGTTTTCTGGTAATTGTTTAATTGGGACCACCGACTTTTTTACAGCGGTACCTCTTTGTTGTTGCTCTTCTAGCAAATCCCCTGATAAGTATTTGCTATACAAATATTCCTTAAGCGAATCTTCCAATTTGGCTTCATCAACGGGCTGGTTTCGCAATTCGGATAACTTATAGCTAACGTAATTCGCACCCACACTAGCGAGAGCAAGCATATCCAGATCACCCTTCTCCACCCGCTTATGACGCTCATCTACACCTGTATTTACAATTTCTTCCAGATGATCAGCGTCAATATCTAAATAGCGGGTCAAGTCGCCACCACATTCAATCAACGCTGGTATTAAATCTGTTCCCTTTACCGATCGATCGTGAAACGGCAGCAATTTAGATAACGAGTTCTTGATGATGTATCTAAACAACTCCGACTCCTTCACTCGTAGACGTCTTGAAATATCCTTTATTTTTCTTAGGTCTGATTCACTTAAACGAACGGAAACGCTTTGCTTTTTTTGACTCATTTCTACCCCCAACAACGCCACAATAAAGAACCGAATAAAGCCATGAAAAAAAGCTTTTTCGGGAAAATTTTATGGTACGTAATGTAGCAACTTCTGAGCTTTTTTGGGTGAATCTTGCAATACAATGGAATTACAAAAAGATACTCTTTTTGTTTCTAATTTATTGAAATAGATCAATAAGCAACCGCCAAGCATATAATGAGTACAAAGCTTGAGCACTGAATATCAATGGCCGCGCAAAGAGAGCGAATATGGTTTTGGGTTGAGTGAGTTTTTTGAAAAGTTTGGGAAGGAAAGGAAGGGATAAAAAAAGCTCAAGCCTTACGACTTGAGCTTTTTTGAGGAACTATTTGAGAAATAATTAGGGGAAACTATTGCACCTGTTCTGATTGGCTTTCTTCAAACAAAGCGTCTGATACAAGAAGGTCCTCGCTTTGGTACTGATATTCTTGAACCAAATTTTCAATTTCCACTTGGCTCAATCCAAGAAAAGGCTCCTGTTGATTCATAACATCCCAAAATCCTTTGTTCTCGTATTGGCCCAATATCTCCTTATTAACATCAAACAGCTTGCGGTTATTATCAAAGCAAAGCTGAAAGTTATCTTTTTCTTTATTCAATAGCGCCGTCAGATGGTGCGTTTCTTTAACCGTAGACACATAACGCTCTCGAAGCTCCATAAACTGTGTATGCAAATCGACATACTTATTCTTGATGTCGCTTATCGAATTGGTCAGCTTCTTATTGCCTTTATCCTTGGCTTTGAGCTCCTTTTCCATGTCCTTCTTATAATTATCAAAGGTTTTTTTCAGCTCGCTGTGCTCCTTCTGCAGAGACACTTTTTCTGCATTTGCTTGTCGAAGCATAAATTGCGCTTTTGCCAATGCGTTTTGCAACGCCTTGTCTGCAAACGCCGCATTTGGCACTAATAAACTAACCAGTAAAAAGAAACTTAAAAGTTTACCAATGTTATTCATGGCCGTTCTCCTCTAAAAACGAGCATTCACATCCATCTGATAAATATCTACACCCAAATCATTCCCGTCAACTGCCTCTGAACTCAGCCACTTAACTTGCAACCAAGTTTCTTCGGCAAGTCCATATTTGCCCTGCAAAATGAACCCTTTGCCATCAGTACCACCTAAATGGAAATCAGAATCTGCAAAAGCGTCTAATACGGCATCGCGTTCTAATTCTCGAATCTTCAACGAAGCTTGCCAATCGCCTCGCTTCGCAACAATGGGCCATCCAAAAGTAACGCCTATCTGATAGCCAAAGTCTCTTTCTTCAATACCAGTTTCGCCTTCGTCTTTTATACTAGTATTAAACACCGTAAGGCTACTTGTTTCACTGAATCTTTCTTCCATATCATCTTTGTCTAAGCCAATATTTTGAACAAGATCCAATGTTAATATGACGTGATGCGGCGCAAAGGCAGCAATACCATACTGGGCAGTCAAATTTATCAGTTTATATTCACCGAGCAATCCAAACAGCACGGCTTCACCATCGAGGTCGTTTTTAATATTGTAAAGAGTATTACCTTTTTGTATAAATGCAGCACCAGTGTAGTCTTTATCATTACCGTTCAAGTCATTCAATTCACCTGTAACATTATCGTAATGATAATAAGCTAACCCCAAAGAGAATGAGTCTTGATCCCACCAAGTGTAATTAAAACCAGCTTGAATCGCATATAACCATTTATCGCTGGTTGACTCAGATATCTCTTCTAAAGGAAAGACACCACCACGAATATATGGATCAAATTCTATTTCGTCGTCTTCCCAAGTATCGCCTCTATTGAGCCAATAAGTTCCGGCTATACCATCAAAGTGATAATCACTATCCCAAACTAAATCAGTATGAAAGAACGGATTCTTAAATCGACCACCAACAAGCTCTAGAGAGGCATCGTAGCTTTCATATTGAAGGTTGGCTCGATCAAAGCTTATCTCAAATGTTTCACCATAGTTACCTAAAGTCTGGTTTTCTGAAACAGGATCACTGCTCTTTCCTGTCACAATACGGGCTTCAGCCTTAATTCCAGGAGTCACTTTTGCTTTAATCCCCAAGCGCATTCTGGTGCGCAAGCGACTACGATCTGTGTTGATATTCAACTGATCTCTTTCATCGCCACTAAACTCTCCACGATTATTAATTGCATTAAAATCAAGGTAAGCGTTTCTGCTGCCGCTATTATCGTTTTTTTCATCAAAAACGGTAGATTCAGCCCGTAAACGAATATCACCAGTAATTTTGACGCGCTTCGTCCAGGAAGGGTTAGTGCCGGGGACTCCCCAGCGCTCTTTCTCAGCTTGGGACATAACATCACCCACAACCTCTTCGCGCAGCTCCATTCTTACCTTATCTCGAATTTCCTCTTTAATGTAGTCAGGAATATAAGGCACACGGACAACACCATTATCAACCTGGTCAGGTTCATCAGCTTCAGATTCCTCAACTATGTCGACAGCTCCCTCAAAGCCAGCACGAGTTTTATCTTGGGCTTTCTTAATGATTTGTTTAAGCTGCGCTTCGTCAATTACACCTTGTTGGATTAGTATATTAAGCAAGTCTTCAGTACTCACCACTGGTGGACGCTGAGGCACATCTTCCCCTGCAGATTCAGCAAATGCATTAAAAGATGCAAGGCCAAGTGCGACCGCACCGGCCAAAACAGTGTACTTCATATTCAAACCCCAAGGTCTTAAATTTAAATCTTTAACTAGCAGCTTCCGAAGAAAAATTAGAGCTGCGATCGAATTCGTAGTTTGATGGGTTGAGGCATTTCTAAGGGTGGCCCATCTTTAAAACGGTCAAGACTAGCCAACAATTGTTTCAATCGTTTTTCTGCTTCCGGATTTCCTGATCTTTGATCAAGCTCAAATCGCTCAACTACCCCCATTTCATCTATCCAAAGCTTCAAAACTGCGCTGTATTCTTGATAACGCAAAGAATCATCTGCAGAGATCCAATCAGTTATCTCTGCTTGAACGTCAGCGGCATAGCTACTTCCGCCACCCAACAATCCTCGACCACCTTTTCTGGCAACTAAGCCAAAGCCATCAGAACCAGCGGCACCATCACCTTCCATACCCAAATCTTCTCCGGCCACTTGGTCCATGGGCTCATCTGGCATCGACTCTTCCACTGGCTCTTCCACCACTTCCTCTTCCACTTCAGGCTCTGGCTCTTCTTCTGGAGGCGGTGGTGGTGGCGGTGGTGGCGGCGCAACAATGGTTATTTGTTGAACAACCTTTTTAGGTTCCTTGATATCCTTAGTAAGGTAATGCTTGATGAGCACACCAACCCCGACTGCAAAAAACAAGCCTAAAACTCCCAATATCATTGGAAGCCGCTTTGCAATTGTCGTCTTAGTGGACATATTCCCTATTTCACCAACTTCTTAGTAACCAGCCCGACCTGGGTGATTTCAAGCCTAGCCATAAGATCAAGTACATCTACCACACGTTGGTATTGAATCGCGGCATCAGCCTTTATCACCACGGGTAATTCAGGATCCACTGCTCTGTATTGTTGAATTAAAGACTCCAACTCAACGAGCGTAACTGGATAGGTATCCAAGTAGATTGTGCCATCTTGGGTAATGGTGACAGCTTTGGTTTTTGGCTTGCTAAGACTTGGCGTAGTACTGGCTTTCGGCAAATCCACAGTAATACCTTGCACAGTCGCTGTCGTCATAATAATAAAGATGATCAACAGCACATAAGACAAATCCAACATCGGGGTAACGTTGATATCGTCATAAATTTCATTTTCATCAATATTGCTACGCATGATTCGCCCCTCTACTCGCCATAATATTCGGCGATACGAGTAATAAACTCATCGCTGAATACACGCATATCAACGACCACTTCTTTTATTCTGGAAGCAAGCCAGTTGTAACCGAACAAAGCAGGTATTGCCACGAAAAGGCCGGCAACCGTTGTCGCTAGGGCGGCAGCAACACCTGGCGCAATGGCAGCGATATTTACATCACCGGTCGCAGCAATTGCAGCAAACGTTATCATTACCCCAACGACCGTACCCAACAATCCCAAAAAGGGACCGCCACTGATGGCGATGGTCAGCAATACCATTTGCCCATTTAGCTTCTGTATTTCACGGGTCATATCAGCATCAAGCGCTGCACGAATCGCCTCTACCGCCGATGGGGTTAATGCCGACGCTTTTGCACCAGCAGTTGCCCCCATTCTTGCATGAACTTCTGTGATCGCTCGGTGATATAAATGATAAATGGGTGAGCTTTGGAAATGATCATGGCTACCAAAAATAGCTTGCGCGATAGGTGAACCTGAAAGCTCTTTTTCTTCTTCAGTTTCTTCATGATCTAACATCGCTGGATCTTCATTCCCTAGCTCTCTGTATTGAGCCAAGAAAGCACCATTGTCTTTACGTACATGACGAATATAAAGTGCCTTACCTAACATCACTAACCAGCTGACCAACCCCATTAACGCGAGCAACATAATAATTACCCAACCAGACTCACCCGTGCTAGTTAGAATAACCTCGATAAAACCACTAGAACCACCAGCATCCCCTAGCTGCTCGCCTGGTTGTGGAGCAAGTAGTTTATCTGGCTGGCCTTGGTTATTAACCGCCAACATAATCCATTCTGGAGTACGGGCCACTTTAGAGATACGAACTTCGTCCATTTCTCCTATAAAGCCCTGCTTACCTTCGTCATTAGCACCAAGGGTTAAAGGTCCACCCATTTCCACTAGCGTTAGCGGAACAGTCATTACAGGATTACCGTTGAGGTACACTGACATTTCTTGGGCTTTTAAAACCAATGCCACATGCTGCCATGTATCCTGCGCCAACAGGATAGATCGAGGCGTCTCGAATACCGAGCCACCTTCTTGAAATTTGGCATATAAAATATTTCCATCAATCGCAAGACTTAATTCGAGGGCTCCCACCTTCTTATGAAGCAGGTAATGGTCATATTGAGTACCTTGAGGCTTAACCCAAGCGGAAAAAGTAAACCCTGATTCAGGCATTATTCTTAGTGCTGGATTTTCTTGAATTTTGATGGATTGAGTGCCATCAAACAAAGCACCAGAAGCAATCAAAGACGCAGAATTTAACGTAGCAGTATTTTCCAGAACTTGGTTTGCATAAGCAGTTTGATCCACAACGGTTGTATCGGTTGCATCAAAATGAAATACCAATGCCTGCTCAGCATCGTAGGTACCCGCTGGGTCTTCATTTGGAACCGCTTCTTGGTTACCGTAATACATCCAAATTTTTTCAGTATTAATTCCGCCTGTCACAGCAGGGATTTTCACCCACACGAAAAGCATTTGATTAATTAAATCAAAGTACTCAACATGATGGTTCAGCGGCGTTTTATCGTCCATGGCGACAAAACGTAGATCCGATAAATCTTCCTTCACAAGAAAAAAGTCTTGGAAGTTTCCAGAATGCATGCGAACAAGCACCGGTACTTCTGTCTGGTTAGTGGATACATTTGCACCCGCTTGTGAAGTATCAATACCAACGGCCATTCGATAGGGCCACTTATCGTTCCACCACGCACTAGCGATTGCCGGAACAAACGCTAACGCAATAACTAATGCTTTAAATAATGAACGTTTCACCGTTACCCCCAATTACTCGCCTAATCCAATAATTTCTACCGTTAGAAACGCAGTTTGTGATTGCTCCGTATCAACACCACCGGTAGCACTTTCGGTTGCAGAATCTGTCGCGCTTTCTGTTAACCCACCCAATCCAGAGACAGCTGCAGAAGTACCCGCGCTGACTGGCACCCCAACCGCTGTACCCCCAACGTCGATGTTGTCAGCGTTAACAATGGTGTCACTGCCGAGATTCAAGTCGCCACCTGCGCGAATACCCGCATCGCCTGCGTCAATAATTCCTCTTGGTGCAAATAGGTCGATATTGCCTGGCTCATTACCGGGCGTGAAGAAAGAACCAATTCCCGAACCATCGATAGCTGGAGGAAAGACTAATTCGATATCACCGTTTTCTTTGACTTCTACCCTAGGGGGCGGAACTGCTAAGGCAGTCTTTGCACCTTTACCTGCATCAATATCACCGTTAGATGCCCACATCATGATGTCGCCACCATCCAAAGCAAACACTCTGGATTGGTTTACGTTTACATTCTTATCTACAAAACCATAAATGGAAGAATCGACACCGCTGGCAATAATACCTAGCTGTGAAGAGTCTTTGTCGACCAAAGTAGTCGGTAAGCCGACGTCAACAGAACCACCCGGCACAAGAAAATGAATGTCCCCACCATCTTTAGTTTGTAAGGTACTGAAAACGAAGCTTACGTTACCGTCCCAGGTACCCGTGCCTTCAGATGAGCCAGGGAACAATGTATCTATTGCCGCATAGCTTCTAGAGTATCCATTGAAGTCATCATTAGTTATTCCTTCTTCACCAGCAGCAATCGCCGCTTGTATTTCTAGCTGCTCTCTACCTGCATCGCGCACTTCATTAAGAAGAGACTGATAAACGTAGAGCGCTTTTGAAGTATCTAGATTAGCTTGATCAAATAGATAATTGGCAACCTGAATCTGCTCATTCTTAGATAGATTAATGTATGCTCTTTCGGAAGCACTGCTAACGCTTGCAGGATCAATCAGATCAGCTAAATAGTCAGGAACAGATGCATCAGCTGTGCTAATACTGGATTCCGCAATTCCAGCATTCCTAATATCATCCAGTGTAAATTCGAAATTTTTAAATGCTGCAGGCACAAGGTAATCATCAAGCGCTGGATCTTCATTTATACCCGCTAGCACAAAAAGATCTGCGCCTTGTTCAGCTAAAGCAGAATTTTCTATATTACCGAGTGAAATAATTCCGTCGGATGCACCGAGCTCGATATCATTACCAGCTTGAACCAACAAAGAACCGGGGCCTTCCACAAAAATACCAATGCCATCCGTTTTATTGAGAGTTCCATCTTCTTGATCACGGCTTACATTATAAATAATGTCATCCCCGACTAAGACTTTCGAAATATCGGTATCGTTATTATTTTGTAGCCTAAGCTCTAAATCTACAAGATCATCACCAGCTTCGAGATAGCTCTCTTTTCCTAATACAAGCTCCCATAAAGTTTCAGCCTCAATATCACCCTGACTAGCGATAAGCGTAATTTCTCCTGAACCAGTTAATGTCGGCTCAACGCCATCAGCGGAGGGAGGAACAACCTGACCCGCAAGAAGCTGGAAATATCCTGGTGTGCGCGAACTATTGCTAGTACCTACCGAAGCAAAATCTTTCGCGGGATTAGCTTGTGTAGGAATAAATTCATCACCAAGGTTGTTAACCACCAATTCTAAATCGCTAACTCTTGCCGTAATATCTTCATCAGCAAGTAGAGTCACAGCATTGTCTGGTGAAGGTAACAGGTACACGCTATTTCTTAATTCAATACTGCCACGATTCGCTACAGCGCTAACGGATTGAGGCAACAAAGCGAAAAGAGGCCATAAATTATTTTGCGAGGTACCATATAAGTCGCTTCGAATAAAGTTGTTTAGAAATAGACTCTCAAAAATATTAGCGCTGGGCCTACTATCAACATCCAAAATCACATCGCCACGGATACTTTCTAGCGATAGGCTATTGATCGCCACCTCATCTACCCAAGCATTGAAAGAATCATCTTCTTCAATAGAGAAAGATTGGTCGTCAGTTAATGGCACCATGAATTCAGGAATCGCCCCGTTAATTTCGACATCACTGCTCGCTTTGAATGATATGTCGCTATTACCGTAAGTCACGCGAGCAACTATCGCATCATTCGAAACTCGACCGAATTGGTCGCCTGCTACAACGGAAATATCGCCTTGAGAGGCCAGATATGAAGTCGTATTAACACTTTCGCCTGCGATAACACTAATATCACCACCGCCAGTAACTTCTACTTCATTGACCGCAACCTGACCATCGACGGGGTTACTACCTGTTTGCTTACCAACCGTTGGCGCAGCCAATAGCAAGTTACTCACGTTACCATCAGCGACCACAGATATATCACCACCACCGAGGGTGCCAACGCCCTGCGAAAAGTTATCGTAAACAATCCCCCAAGCAGTAATGTTCTTGGTGTAACGATCAATCGCACCTAATTGCTCATCACCATTCAGTCGATATCTCCATGCAGTACTTAACTGGTCAACACCATTACCAGTGATATCACCACCAGCGTTTATGGAAATATCACCGCCATTCGATGCGAAATAAATAATCTCGCCATTACCAAATTGGCTTGAATTCGGGAATAGTTCTATGAGATTTGAAAACGGTAACGTTCCAGCATCTGGCATAAGCGCTAGTAAATTACCAGCTTCATCAGTTCCTATGATTCCAAGTGATGGGGGAAACACTTGAATATTATCCACCGCTTCGCTAAAGCCAATCGTTTTAATACTTGCACTATCCTGTAAAGAGATATCCCCACCAGCATGCAAGTCGATTGATCCACTACCAGCAATAACTGATTTATTCTGAGCAACGATGATATCCCCAACTCCTTGCTTATTAACGGTTTTAGAATCGGATGATGAAAAGTCTGCACCTGCCGTTAATTGTATATCACCGGATTCCGAGAAAACGGGGGCTACTCGCGCTTCAGTTTCAAAAGCGCCAAAGAAGCTTTCCACTCGATAAGCACGTATCAACTGTGTACCGGCATGTATATTATTATTTACATTGATATCACCCTCAGATCTCAACAAAAGACTGAGCGGCACATCACTATTGCCAAAAGACACACCTGTTAAATCAATATTTTCTGCAACATTTATAGAGGCTGTATTGTTGACTTCTAATATGGGAGTCATTAAGAAACCATTTGCAGAAGCAAGACCAGATAACTCACTTAGTATTGTGGATTCATTGGCAAATAGTGAATCGAAGTCAGAGGTCGCCGTCTCGATTGTACCCATATTGACACTTGCTGCTTGAGTACTTTGATGTGCCTTAAGTTCAGTTCTAGAGGCACCGACTACATTAATACCTGAGCCCTCTTCACTGATCTTTATATTGCCACCTTCAAACGCAGCAACAATTTCAACGGTCCCACCCTCAGCTGCAGACACATCAATGGACGAACCTTCTTGGAATAAAATTCCAGAATCACTCTCTGTATATTGATTTTGAATTAATACGCTACCACCCTGGCCTTCACTGTTATCTCCACTCGCCACTAATGCGGCATCATCGGCCAAGACAAGATTTTGCTTAGCAGAAAGGATGATGTCTCCCCCGTTAAAAGCGGAAGCGTCTAGGGTAGAATCAACAACTATCGAACCACCATCTGCTTGAAGATTTATTTCTGCAGATTCAAGGGTATCAGTGATTGCTACATCACCATTTCTTAACCTAAGCCTAATCGACTCATTAAACCCAACTGGCGATTCAGCATCGGCACTAAAACCATCTAGAGAGCCAAGAAGCGCGTTGGCGTCCGCTACACTTCCCAAGTCCAAGGCCACCCTACCACCAGTTGCGGTCGATAGACCTTGGACACTGACGGTACCATTTAAATTCGCGGTCCCCTGTGGAGCAGAGATTAACAAATTACCTGACTGTGCATCCAAACTCTTGCTTGTAAGATCGACAATAGATCCTGCTTCGAAAACTACGTTTCCGTTATTGGTGCTGGCAAATAAAGTGCCTGCATCGATGCCAGACTCCTTTGTACGTTGAGAACCATAACTGACCAACAACCCAGAAAGATCAATGTTTGCGTTTGAACCCACTGTCACGGAATTCGTGCCATCCAGCGCCAAGCTACCAGCATTTAACTGCGCATTACCATTAAACCCAATATCGTTAGCACTAATCGAAACACTTGCAGCAACACTTGGCGCATTCTGGTCCAATTCAACTCCTTGGGCACGGGTAAAATCAAACGTGCCAGCGACTACCATTTCTAAGTCGGCTGCTGTTGTTCCTCGTATGACATCTGTCTCAATGCTTATATTTCCGGGGACGTTAACTCGAAGAGCATCAGAAAAAATCAATTGGGAATTACTCGCTGCTTCGACACTACTTGAGCCTATTTCAACATTGCCGAAACCAGAGAGATTTAAGCTACTCTGAGAAGAGTTGCCTTGAAAACTAACGGTGTTACTGAGCAAGCTAAGCTGACCAACGCCCGCTACCAATGGCCCTGTAGGCAGCAATCCATCACTATTTACTAAAGTAAGTTTTTCTGCCGCGGAGATGCTAACATTATTGGAACCATCATCATTTTCCTGGCCCACAATACTTGAAGCGTCCAACACAATACTTTGAGCACTTAAGTCAATATCCCCCAAAAGCGTCAACCCATTCCGGGACTTCAGTAGAAAACTGTTTGCACCCGTTTGTGCAAACGTTTCATTGGTGACAGTTACTTCAGAATCTGAACCATAACCTTCCTGAGCGAGAGTTAGGGATCTGGCTGTAATATTAAGAGCATCACCTGCGGCAATATCACCTAGTACTTGATGGGTATTAGTAGCTTCCATAGACAGGCTAGAGGAAGCATTCAGTGAAGCACCTTCAGCGACATTTAAGTCTCCAGCGTCTCCACTAAAATCGCTACGAACCACGTTGTATAAGCCACCATCAGAAACCTGGATAAACGCACCGTTGCCTTCAATGTTCGCTTGGCCGCCGCTACCAAGATTCCCTGCCACAGAGCTAATTTGAGCACCCGATTCAACATTTAATTGATCGGTAGCACTCAATAGAATTTCCGGAGAGACAAGGTTCGCACCTTCCCGTATATCGATGCCGCTGGCGACAGTGGACACGTCAATTCCGCTCTCCGTATTCTCTCGAATACCACCAAGCAATAGGCTCTCAACATTCAATGCATTTAAATCAGTATCTAGTAACTGAATAACGCTCGCATTCTCATCAAGCTCAGAAACCACTTCAAGATTCGTCGCTGCGACATCTAGTGAACCACCGAATCCCGCTTCTCCAGCTTGGGCATTAAGATCTCCCGCTAGATTTAGAACCGAGTCTGCAACCACGGAAAGCGCCCCGCCATCTTGTGGTAGCCCAACGCGTCCCAAATTATCAACCGAAGTAAAGTGTTCACTTGCAAACACCAAGTTGTACTGACTTCTTTCAAAT
>JAKSAW010000777.1 GCA_022361455.1 Pseudomonadales bacterium
AGCCTGCTGTTTTGCTGAGCCTAAGGCGCTTTAACGTGGCTAACGCGCTTGACGAGAGAGAGCATCGTTTTGGTGTCTTTGACGCGTGGGTTGTCTATCTTGATGTCTATGGTTTCTCTGCGATGGTCAAAGGAGGAATGTCAGCCGAGCTTCAGGAGCGCCTAATACGAACGCATAAGAAGGCCCGCAAACTGGTAAAACGGAACTCGCCTGACGCCACCTACATATTTATCTCGGATTCCACCTGCCTGGTTTATCCAGCACCTGAGAACTCCAATCGCCTCGCTAATCTAGACAGATGCGCAGAAGATGTCTCAGAGATCATGACATTGTTCTTAGAAGAGGGACTTCCACTCAGAGGCTCCGCCGCATTTGGAGAGGTTGCCTACGGAGACCGAATCCTGGTCGGTCGTCCAGTATTGCGTGCCGTCTCCCTTGAGAAGAGTATACCGTTTCCGCTTGTCGTCGTCCCCCTGAGCGAACTCTACCCCTCTGGAAAATCTCCGACTGAACTCGACAATTGGGGTCGATTTACACTTCAAAAGATCGCTGTCCGCCCAACCGGTCAACTCCATGCACTTATTATATTTCCCTCGAACCTAGATTCTTTTGCCGAAAAGGTTCGACGACTACTCGATAGATATTTGACCTTTGGCCCCCCGGAGGTCGCAGTCGCTTGGGCGCTGGCCAGTGAACATCTACAGGCTCACTTTCACAGTCTCGATGACCGCCGCTAATGACAAAAAAAGACGCTATGACCGACTCACTTAACACCGTCCTCGAACTAGCGACGCTCGCTATCAATCTTCCTCTCAGTAAGTCGTCGGATGCATTGCTCCCTCGTGGATATTCCTGCACCGACGCAATAGAAGCGCTCGGCGTGGAGAATTTTGTGGAACGCAACCTGTTCGCTCGTGGTCGCGAATGGACCTTGCCCGAATGCGTTCACCAGCGGCTCGGGCATATTATCGCCAATCCAAGCAACCCTGAGGACTGTGCGGCTCTATTGCAATGCTACACATACTTGGCCGGCTCCGTGCCAACCCACCAGGC
>JAKSAW010000086.1 GCA_022361455.1 Pseudomonadales bacterium
TGCCGCCACCATCATCACCAATAGCGATCCAACCAGGCGCATACTCTTTTGTTTCATAGCACTCATTGCGCTCGATCACATCATCCTTGCTGTAAACTAAGATATCCCCAAACGTACCACCATTAGTTTCATCAAGAAAAACCACATATGCTTTTGGCAATTTCTTTTCAAAGAAGTGTTCTAATTCCTGAATATCCATACCTTGTAACCACTAACCAATACACGACTCCACATAACGCCTTTATAAGGGGCCCGCGGTAGCGGGTCCCTTTGATAAACTGGTTATGTGTTCTTTATTGCAGCTCGTCACTGACGTATGCCCCGAGAATGCCGATAATTTGTTCTTGTTCCGGTGAAGGATCAGAAATACTCTCCATCGAAGCCAGCTTTGCTTGAGCCGCCACCTTAAGAATTTCTTTTTCCGAGTCACTTACATCATGAATCAAAGTTTGCCAGGCATTGATCTGCAAATCGGCTGTATCTTCCGGGTCATGGCCACCTTCGGGCTCAACCGTAATATGGCAAAGCAAATCGATTAAGATGTTCGTAATATTTTCCATATTTCACTCTATTGAGACACATAACGCCTAGGTGACGTGCGCCGCCAGGCGTCACCTTGAACAACTTGTATGATCTATTTTCCCATTTTATCAACGTACGATAAAGTGAGGCTCCAAACCTGCTGCAACAGGTTTTCAGTGGTGTAGCCCGATTGACCACAGGTGCGGCAATGCCAGCCCGTTAACAAGCTAGGGCGCATCACTGATTCTAAGTTTTAACTCGAACAGTCGAAGGAGCCTCGAGCTCGAATGTAGCAAGGGTGAGTTATG
The DNA here is from genome assembly GCA_022361455.1 of Pseudomonadales bacterium. Classification (GTDB taxonomy): domain Bacteria; phylum Pseudomonadota; class Gammaproteobacteria; order Pseudomonadales; family Ketobacteraceae. The sequence continues at coordinate 831 of JAKSAW010000086.1, forward strand.
AATACAATGTCAAAGCCTCAATCACAGAGTAAGCAACGCCACGTTGGTGTGGATGTCGGTAAAGGAACGCTAGATATCTATATCTACGAATTAGACCGTCATTGGCAAACTAGCAATGACGATAAAGCGATTAGTGAATTAGTCGGTCAGCTTAACCGGTTTAAGCTAAGTCGGGTTATAGTCGAAGCCACAGGCGGTTATGAAAGGTCTTTTGTGCGTGCTTGTGCAGCCAAAGGACTACCAATCGTTGTTGCACAGCCAGCTCAAATTAGGCAGTTTGCTTTTGCCAAAGGCGTGTTAGCTAAGACCGACAAAATAGATGCCAGGATCATCGCGTTATTTGGCTTAATGATGCAACCGCCGGTACGGCCTATAGAATCAGAAAAAGTCCGTTTTATCAGGGATTTATTGGCAAGAAAAAGACAACTCAGTGAAGCTAGAACTCAAGAGTTGAACCGTCTTCATAAAGCACCAAAAACTATAGCTGCATCGCATAAACGATCAATTAAACACATTGAAAAAGAACTTCAATGGATTGAGTCCAAGCTGGACAAAGCAGTTAAAGACATGGAAGAGTGGCAAGAAACAAAAGACATACTCAGCTCTGTGCCGGGTATTGGTGACGGTGTTATCTACACGTTACTCGGTGAACTACCAGAGCTAGGGACATTAACAGATCGCCAAATTGCAGCCCTCTGCGGGTTAGCACCGTTTAATCGCGATAGTGGCAACATGAATGGCAAACGCCGTATTAGAGGTGGTAGAGCACCTATTAGGACGATGCTCTACATGGCGATGCTTTGCGCCATTCAACATAACCCAGTCATGAAAAACTTTTATCAAAAGCTTGTCGCAACAGGTAAACATAAAAAGGTCGCCATCACAGCATGCATGCGAAAAATGATCGTGATTTTAAATGCTATGGTGAAGAACAAAACCATGTGGCAAGCAACGTAAAAATATTAGTTAGCAGGGTTGTTTTGGATCACAGTCGCTTGTTATGTGTTTTTGCCTCTCGCTACTAACTTTAAGCATATCAATACTACGATACTACCCGCTATGAAATAGTAGCGACTAATTTCAATTAAATATGCTTCGGCTCTCTCTATTTTATAGTAGCTAGGGCCACTACTAGTTAAAAAACTTAACGGCGTTATTGATACTGGTGATAACAACACGTCAATTGTTAACACACCCAGTAGAACCCAACCCAAACCTTTTAATAGTTTTCTTTTGAGTAAAGCTGCAACAAAAAGAGATACAGCCAACAAAACTTCGATAGCCATTATTGGGCTTATTACAGTAGCAACCCAATTATCATCCATAGATTTAAAGGCCTCTTCGAAGGCCCCCATCAGTACTAGGACAATGATTGCAAAATACATTGAGTTTGTTAGCTTTTCCATTTCTCAATATTTCCTACACATAACGCTTTTGGTGACCTGCCCCGCCAGGGGTCAGGTTGACCAATTTGTTAGGGTTGCGACGTACGCTAGAAACTTAGGCCACAACCCCATTAAAAACTACAACCAATACTACCGCACCTGCCGGTTGCTAGAAACCCATTAGCGTAGCTGATGGTTAATACTTTATAACTACAATCCATAAGTGCGATAGAAATAGCCTGGCTTGAAAAGCGAGGCTTACACTAAACGAAAGACTATCAGAGCTTTGCCAGGATTTGATTCAGCACCTCGGACAGAGATGCTTAACAAAGCTGTATCAGCCTGAACCCAATCTGTACTTAGCCAAGCAATAGAAGCGAATACGATATTGCAATTTATGAAGCAGCTTGGAAAAGAGAAATAGAAAAAATACCAAAACTTGTAGAACCCTAACGCTAAGTTAGCCTGCCCCGCCAGGGGTCAGGCTGAACGCTTTGTTAGGGCAAAGAAATTGCCTAAGCAAATCACTACCCCTGATGTACGCACCTTACCAAAGAAGCAAAGAATTAGCACCCAACCTAGCGTGAAGAACTTCGGTAGCCGTGCCCCGTCCCCCTACTTGTAGGGGCAACTAGGAGACTGAA
>JAKSAW010000813.1 GCA_022361455.1 Pseudomonadales bacterium
AACTTCAGTTTGCTGGATTACGTGCTCAGTACCACCTCTTAGGTCGGTTACTTTAATGATGTGAAAGCCGCTGGGGCTACGAATTGGCTCGGCGACTTCGCCGTTGCCCATCTCTAGCACTGTTTCAGCAAACAAAGTGGGAAGCTGAGCCGCTTTGCGCCAACCTAAATCGCCACCCTTTAATGCATTCTGCCCGGAGGAGTAATTTACCGCCAATTCGGCAAAGTCAGCGCCTTCTTTAAGCTGTTCATAAAGCTTGTACGCTTTTTCCTCAGCCGCTTCCGTTTCCCCAGGGGTGGAGGTTTGAGCAACCGCAATCAAGATATGCCCCAATCGATAATCGGGGGCCAGATTGGTTTTACCTAAATCTGAGTTAAGAAAGTTATCGATATCTTGATCTGACACCTGGATTCGGTTCGACACTCGGCGTTGGCGCAGCTGATTAATCGTCATCTCGTTCTTGATTTGGTCCCTCAATTGCTTGTAGGACATACCTTCAGATGCCAGGGCTGACTGAAAATCCGCGGTGCTCATTTTATTCTGTCGAGCAATATTCTTGATGGTTTCATTGATCTCGTTGTCACCTATGCGTATGCCTGCACGACTGGCCAACTGCAGTTCAATGCTCTCAACCACCATTTTTTCGAGCACTTGCTCTAACAGCACATCGGTGGGCGGCACTGGTGTGTTGCGGCCGCGCATTTTTTGGCGGATGCTGGCGGAGCGGGTAATCAGCTCGCTTTCCATGATGATGTCATCGTCAACAATGGCCACGATACGATCGAGTAATTGTGGTGCCGCAAAAGTGTTGCCGCAGAAGCTTAAGAAGGCCCCGAGTAGGATGGTGCTTAGTGTTTTACGCATAGAATTCATGATTATTAATTAAGTGTCGATGATTCGCGGTTCTCAAAGCCGCGGATACTTTCATTGAGGATGTCGTCTAGTTCATTGCCAACGCCACCCAAACCTTTGAGTTGGAATTGCAGAAACACGCCACGCTGTGGTTCAACCATCAGCGGATCGTCGCTATCTTCCTTTAGGTAGCGGCGATTAACCAATCTTACTCGCCAGCAGCAGCTGTCATATTCTACACCCACCAGGTTTTCGAATGAACGCTCATATTCAAGGTCGTAGCCCCAGCGGCCAATCACGCTCCAGTTTTCATTAGCAGGCAAGAGGAAAGAGATATCAGTTTGCTTGATTTTGTCACTGCCGCTAAAAGTGCTAGCGCCGTCATCTAAATAGCGATAGCTGGCATTAAATAGGCCATGCTCCGCTGATTCGTAGTTAACTGATGCCGAGGCGCGATCGATATTGTTGACGTTTTCGTTCCATTGTAGCTCCGATAGCATTCGCCAATGCTGGTTAAAACGCCACTCGGTCTGCCCAACCCAGGCGGATCGCTCATCGGTTTCTACCGCATCTGATTCAGTGAGCTGAACACGGCGATCATCAAAGTAAAATATCTGACCCATGCTGGCACGAAATTGTTCCCAGCCAGTGTTCTTGTTAATGAAGCGGGTAGTTAGGCCTAGCGACACTTGGTTGGCATCACCATAGCGGTCGCCGCCAGTAAAGCGGTTTTCCCGAAAGAGCTGGTTGTAATCAAAGGTGATGCGTCCGCTATCAAAGGTTTGGCGATGGCTTTGCTCCTCGAAGGGGGTGTAGAGGTAGAAAAGTCGGGGTTCTAAGGTTTGGGTATAGTCGGAGTTGCCAATGGTCGCGGGCCGTTCAAAGAACAATTGAGCATCGAGAGAAGCGGTATATAGGGTCTGATCTTCTTGTATAGATTGGCCTTCAATTGCGCTGTCGAAATCAAACTCGCTGTAGATCACTCGAAGCCTGGGGGTGGCGGATGCCCAGGGTTTTCTGTAACGGTACTCAATGCCTGGTGCCAAGGTGATCCGGTCAGCGTCGGTTACGCCATTGAAATCTTCTTCAGGGTGCTCAAAGCGCGTGATTTCGCTTTGAAACAAGCTGTAAAAGCCTGATTGTCCGTGATTCCATTCGCCATTAAGGCTGAATTGAGGCATTTTCCGATAGGGTAAGTCGGCATCTGTGAGTAGCTCATCCAAGGTTTGATGCCGTTCCACATTCAATGATGCATTCCAATGATTGGCCGTATACTTCACCCCAGCCTTTTGATCCAGATGGGTTTGGGATTTGGCATTCAAGCTAGTGGCTAGATCATCGAAGTAGTCATCATCAGACACTTTGGTGTAATCCACTTCGGCCGACCAGCGTTTGGCGAAAGAGCCTTCATGCTTCCACAAGTTGAGGTTTCGGGTTTCGTCATTAAAGGAATTGTCGTTGGGTAAATACGCTGCTCCGAGTTCCCCTTCACCGTAGTTGGTCAGGTAGCGGAACTCTCCCTCTAGCTGGGTGCCTCGCTCGCTCATGTGACGCGGTGTTAGGGTGGCGTCATAGTTGGGAGCCAAGTTAAAGTAGTAGGGAAGAGCCACTTTGGTGCCATTTTCCTCGCCGCTACTGAATGATGGAAACAGAAAACCGCTTTGGCGGCGATCATCGATAGGGAACATCAACCAGGGAAAATAAAACACTGGCACATCTTTTACGCGAATAATGGCATGCTTTGCGGTGCCCCAGCCGCTGGCTTGATTTAGGCGAATGTCGGATGCTTCGAATAGCCACGCATTGGATTTGGGCTCGCAGGTGGTGTAGCTGCTCTTGCTGAACACCAGGGTGCTTTGGCTTTCATTGTAGATATGCTCTGCAGTGCCCCTGATACGGCTGTCGTGTACCACATACTCGGCGGATTTCAGCGAAAGGTTCTTTTCGTTGAGATTCAGTTCTGCCTCTTCCCCTGCCATTAGCATGCCGGATTCACGGATACGCACATTGCCTAGCAAACTGGTTTCCCGGGTGTGCTGGTTGATGGTGATGCGATCGCTTTCCAATTGGCGGCCACCCTGTTGGATAATGACATCTCCAATTAGCTCAATGGTACCGTCACCATTCGCCTGGTAGTGGTCGGCTGTGGCTTCAATGGGAAAGCTCTCGGGTGCTAGCAGAGCATCTTCATTGGTTGAGGTTCCGATGGTTGGCGCTAAGTAGGTGCCTTCACATACCCCATTTAAGATTGGTCGTTCGGCTTCAGGTAATGCTTGGATTTCCTCTGCACTTAGCCAATCTAGATGTCGATAGGGGAGAGGGTTATCAACGGTGCTGATATTTGTGCTGCTGTTGTGCGCTGAGTCTTGTGTCCCATCAGCGAAAACGCTTACAGTAGGCAGCATTCCGAACAAGGCCAAAGCGGCGGTGGAAGCCAGCGTTTTGCGCGTTTGTCCTGAGCGGATCCGTTGATATGAGTTAAATAATTTCATGGCGGCCAGATAATACACCAAGAGCTAAGGGGAGTCAGTTGGCAATCCCCATATCACTGAGTGAGACGACCAAAAAAATTTATGGATACACGATTACAAGGCTTAGACCAATGGGTGCGGCAGCAAATGTTCAGCGATCAGGTGCAGGCATCCGCTGTTTCTGATTTGGAAATGGTGTCAGGAGATGCCAGCTTTCGCCGCTATTTCCGATGTCGAGCAGAATTTGCCGATGCTGACCCTATGAATCTAATTGCGGTGGATGCGCCACCAGACAAAGAGGATAACCCTCGTTTTGTAATAGTGGCGGAGCACCTCAAGAGCCAAGGCGTGAATGTTCCCGACCTATATGCAGCAGACTTTGAACAAGGCTACATGCTGCTTTCTGATTTTGGTGACACTCTGCTGCTAAGTGTTCTGGATGATTCCAACGTGGATCAGTATTACGGTCGTGCACTAAGCGACTTGGTTATCTTGCAGCAAACTTTGTTTGAACCAGAGCTTCCCCTTTACGATGAAGCGTTGTTGATGACGGAAATGCAATTGTTGCCCGATTGGCTTTTGCAAAAGCACTTGGGCTTAACGCTATCGAATGAAGAAACGGTAATCATACAAGATGCGTTTAGCTACTTGAAAGATCAAGCTTTAAGTCAGCCTCAGGTCACTGTGCATCGTGATTATCATGCAAGAAATTTGATGGTGTTGCCTGAGGATCAATTAGGCGTTATTGATTTTCAGGATGCGATTCATGGCCCTATTACTTACGATTTAGTATCACTAGTTAAAGACTGTTACGTGCGTTGGCCAAAAGCATTGGTAACTCAATGGGTGCTAGGCTTTAAAGAGAAGCTAGAAATTTGCGGTTATCTAAATCCCACATCTGATGAGCAGTTTCTCCATTGGTTTAACACCATGGGCGCGCAACGTCATATTAAGGCTGCAGGCATATTTGCGCGTTTATATCATCGTGATGGCAAGGATGGTTATTTAGGGGATATACCCCGAACAGTAAACTACATTTGTGAAGAAGTGGCAGATATTCCTGCGCTGAAAGATTTTCATGATTTTCTCATCGCTAAAGTAATTCCTGCGCTATGTGCCAAAGATAAAAACGCAGCGCCTTTTTTCGAGGCTAATAATTAATGAAAGCAATGCTATTGGCAGCAGGTCGTGGTGAACGCATGGGTGAATTAACCGAGCGCAAACCAAAGCCGCTGTTGGAGGTCGCTGGGAAACCTTTGCTTTGGCATCACTTGATGCGTTTGAAGCAAGTAGGCATTTCTGATGTTGTAATTAACACCTCTTATTTAGGGGAGCAAATTAGATCTTATATTGAATCTAATCGAGATGCCGGTGATTTTGGGAATCTGAATATTGGTTGCACAATCGAAGCAGAGCGTTTAGAAACTGCCGGTGGCATTATGAATGCGTTGCCGCTATTAGGGAGCGAACCCTTCTTAGTGATCAATAGTGATGTTTGGACTGATTTTCCTTTGTCTGAGTTAATAAAACCCCTAGAAGGTTTGGCGCATTTGGTTTTGGTTGATAACCCGATCCATCACAGAGAAGGTGACTTTTTATTGAGTGATGATGGTGAGGTCAGCGCAGTTGCCAATCATGGGGAATGTAAGCTGACATTTAGCGGTGTGTCGGTGATGAGTCCAGCGTTATTTGAAGGTCTACCAGAAGGCAAAGCGCCGCTGGCTCCTTTGTTAAGACAGGCGATGAATCAGCGGCAAGTGACTGGCGAATATTTTGCAGGGACATGGATTGATGTAGGCACACCGGAAAGATTGCAGCAAGTGTCTACACTTATAAATTCCTCTGGAATGTGAAAGGTAGGAGTAGAGGGTGCAAGTAGTTTGGTTCGGCCCCATCGTAGGGGTGGTAATGGGATACGGTCTTGCTGGCGGTGGTGCCATGGGCCTAATTGGTGCAATTGCTGGTGCAATGTTGGGGCGTCAGTTCGATATTATTGTGCAGTTGAGTAATGGCCTTTATCAAATGGGTCACCGTCAATCCCAAAACCGAGAAGGGGAAATTCAAAAAGCCTTTTTTGAGTGTACGTTTTTATGTCTAGGTCGAATCACCAAGTGCGATGGCCCAATTCGTCCCGAGGAAATTCAATGGACTGAACGGGTCATGGAGCGCATGGCATTAACGCCTGATCAGAAAAAAGATGCTATTCAGTTGTTTGAAAGAGGCAAGAATCAAGCGACGGATATTTCCTCGGAACTGTTAAATCTCCATGAAAAATGCGGGCGTCGTATTACTCTTTTGCAAATGTTTATGGAAATTCAAGTGCAGGGAGCTTTGGTTGATGGTGGCATGGATCAACGCGAGTGGACGGTACTTACTCATATTGCTGGGTCGTTGCGTTTTCGCATAAAGCGTTTAGAGCGAATCGTTCGCAGCGCGCAAGCATTTCAAGAATTCAAGAGCAAGCGCAGTCAAAGTAGAAATGGAGAAAGCGCTCACGAAAATTTGCTTCGTGCTTATGAGGTTTTAAGTGTTGAACCAACGGTATCTGATGCTGAGTTAAAGAAGGCCTATCGAAGATTAATGAATCAGCATCACCCAGATAAATTGCTATCTAAAGGTTTGCCAGAGTCTATGGTGGAAATGGCAAATGAGCGAACTCAAGCGATACGCGCTGCTTATGAAGATATTAAGAAAGAGCGAGAGCTACAAAAAGAAAAATAGATATTTTTCAGTTTAGTTAGAAAAAATTAAAGAAGGGGCTAGTAAGCCCCTTTTTATTTGGCATGCATTTTTTGTTTCTAAAGAATCAATATTGCTTTAAATGCTTTGACGTTCAGAGCAAATAAGAAACGGGCAATTAATTGCGATTCACAACTAATTGCCCGTGCATTGGATTATCAATAAAGTTTATTAAGACAAGTACTACTTTTTTATAATTAACTAGCTGCAATTATTAAAATTGGTTGCGCTTTTGATCAAGGTAGTTGCACTGCAACCACCACGGCGTGTTATTGAATTCTGAATTGCGGCGATTACCTTCGCGGCGGTCTACTAAAAATCCACCTGCTTGTGCACCCTGAGAAAGATTGCGGCGATCTTCTTGGCGGCGATCGCTGAATATGGGTTCTAAATCAATTTCGATGCTTTTACTGCTCATGAATAACCTACGCTGCTGTCGTGTGATAAGGTGTCCGTCAATTGCTGCGCTATTCTAATCTTTCGGATTAGTTCGGTCTGTTATGGTTCGCTAGTACAATTGTTAATCAACTGTTACAGCATGTTGTTGCTATTGTGTGACTGTATGGTTTTGAAATGTTTACAAATAGCCAAAACGGGATTTGTCGATAATAACTCGCTTGGCCCAGCCTCTAATCTTCTTAGCGACATAAGATTCGTAACCTTCAAAGTTGCGGCCCGAGCCTAAAACGATCTCTTGTTCAAAGGTGGTTCGTGACTGCCGCTTGGCATTCTGTTTGCGCAATTTGGGGTTGCTGCGGGAATTAAATTGAGGAGCAATATCCAATACAGGGATTCGTAATCCGGAAGCATCACTGCTGGCATCGAAACCCTCTTCATCAATAGGGCTAGGATCAATCACTACTAAGCCGGCAATGTCCTTCATGCGCAGTTCGTGGGCCTGCTTCGCCATGAGGGTTGCCGAAGAGCCAATACTAATAATGATTACCGGCATAGGTGCTTTGGCCTTGAGGAAGCTCAGGCCTTCTTGGATGCGGCTTTGAAACACTTGTGGGATTTCATCGGGTGGGTATTCAACCGAAAGTTGGGTAAAAGTCAGGCCCTCGGTGGTACTAGTGGATTCTGCTCCACTGTCAGGCGCATTATCTAGCTGGGCGCTAGCCATAGCCATTTCGTTCTCAGGGGCTTGTTCGTCCGGCGGCGGGCTCACGGTTTCATCCCCTGTTTCGCTACCGGGTTCGCTCTCTGCTGTGCTGGGGGCACCTGAGCCATCGGATTTGGATGGCGAGTCCACTACCGTTTGCTCTCGATCTATAGCGGGAACTTCGGGAATATCCCAGCGATCGGGCAATGCAATGGCCAGTGTCGACCAGCCTCCAGCAGGAAGTAGGGTCCGCATTTTGTGGACTAATCCCGGCCAATCGGGATGTTGCTGATTATCGTGAAGAATCAGGGCATAGCCTTGAGATTCCTCGCCATACTCCTGGCTAAACAGTCCCAAGAATTGATCTTTGCTGCCTTCCTGGAACCAGTGCACTTCTGTCTCTTGATTGTCCTGGCTTTGTAGTTGGGTTGCCAGTCGCTCGCTACGGCCACGTTGCATACGCAGCGGTGGCTGCTTGGGGGGCAGGGGTGGCGCGGCAGCTTCTTCGGCTACACCTGGAGTGGCAGGAGGTATTCCATTGGGTGCTTCCTCGGACGTTTCTTCGGCTAGCGCTGTTGCGCACCATAGAACGCCTGCCGTGCTAGTAGCGATGACGATATGCATTAATGACCAGTTCATAATGACATTATAGTCGTCAATCTCTGTGGGGCGTGCTCAAGTGGTCATCGCTAAACCAAGCAGGTTCTTCGGAGGCAGGAACTTGTGTACAATGCTGCCGCCAAACACTTAAGAAAGTATTCCATTGAGAGGTTTCCACATGTCTGATTTCTTAATTGCACCATCTATTTTGTCGGCAGATTTTGCGCGCCTCGGTGAAGAGGTTGAAAACGTATTGGAAGCGGGCGCAGATGTGGTGCACTTCGACGTGATGGACAATCACTACGTGCCAAATCTTACCATTGGCCCAATGGTGTGTAAGGCACTACGAAAACACGGTATCACCGCTCCTATCGATGTGCATCTAATGGTGAAACCAGTGGACCGTATTATTGGAGATTTTATCGAAGCGGGCGCCACTTATATTACTTTTCATCCCGAAGCCAGTGAGCATATTGATCGCAGTATCCAAATGATTAAAGACGGTGGTTGCAAAGCGGGCTTAGTGTTTAACCCGGCAACGCCATTAACTCACTTGGATTATGTGCTGGACAAGCTAGATATGATTTTGCTGATGTCCGTTAACCCTGGCTTTGGTGGTCAAAAATTTATTCCCCATACGCTGCAAAAGCTTAAGCAAGCGCGCTCTATCATCGATGAAAGTGGTCTAGATATTCGTCTAGAGATTGATGGTGGTGTAACGACCAAAAATATTCGTGAGATTGCTGAAGCGGGTGCAGATACTTTTGTTGCTGGTTCAGCCATATTTGGTGCTGACGATTATCAGCAAGTGATTAACACCATGCGTGAAGAGTTGAGTCACATCGCAAAATGAGTATGACTTTTTCGCAGTTGGTGGGTGAGTTGCCTGCGCTAGTGGCTTTCGATTTGGATGGTACCTTGGTAGATAGCGTTCCAGATATAGCCATGGCAGTAGACCAGATGTTGGCGGCGTTAGGCCGTCCCGCTGCGGGAGAGGGGGCAGTGCGTCATTGGGTTGGTAATGGTGCTGAAATATTGGTTAAGCGTGCGCTAGCAAATACGGTAGATGAGTCCGCAGTTGCTGCGGTTAGCGATGCCCAAATGGAAGAAGCATTTCCCCTGTTCAAAGAGTTCTATCATCGCTGCAATGGTAAAGACACCAAACTGTATGATGGCGTTGAGGCCTGCTTGAAGGGGTTGTTTGATTTAAAGATCCCTTTGGTGGTAGTGACAAACAAGCCCAAAGTTTTTACTGATCCTTTGCTGAAGGCCTTGGCTGTTGATCATTATTTTGCTGAAGTTATTGGTGGTGATTGTTTTCCCGAGAAAAAACCTTCGCCAATGGCGCTTAATCATTTGGTGGAGCTTTTTCAGGTAGAGCCTTCTCAATGTGTCATGGTGGGTGACTCCAAGCACGATGTTGGGGCTGCCAGGGCCGCAGGCTATAAAGCGCTTTGTGTCAGCTATGGATACAATCATGGCGAGCCTATTAGTAATGCTAATCCCGATTTAGTTGTTGATCGACTCGATGTATTAGTCGGTGAGTAAGCTGCTATGAATGAGCATCAGGATCTAGAGAACCCTTATCAACCTCCCGAGACGATCAGTCTTCGCAATGATGATGAGCCATACATTCCCAAGGTATTTTCATTTCGAGGTCGAATTGGTAGGGCTCGTTATCTTTGCTATTCCATTTGGCTGACATTTCTTGTCGCTGGCGTTGGTGTATTTGGCGGTGGATTATTTGCTGCCCTAGTCGCAGGTTTTGATGAAGCAGCGTTAATGAACTACGCACTAGTGCTCGGGATCTTAATTTATATCCCGATCTTCGCCGTCTTCTTTGTGGTGGCTCGACGCAGGTTGAATGATCTTGATTTCAGTGGCTGGTGGGGTGCACTCATATTTGTACCTATTTTGAATATCGGGCTGACCCTTTGTTTGGGGTTTCTACCAGGCAAGCAGGTGTCTAACCGTTACGGCCCCCCTGCTATTAGTAATAGTTGGCCGGTGATTGTGTTTGGTATCGGTGTGCCCATGCTCGGGGTGTTGGCGCTAGTCATTGCTATTGTAATGCCTCTGTTGTTGGCGCCAGCGGTAATCCCACCCCCTTAAACACCAAGCTTTGTATCAGGGCCTTATTCTATTCAGGCCACTATTTTCCTGCCCTCAAGCCTAGATTTGGCGGAAAATTTACGGTAGTGTTTGAGTTCGTTTAACTAGTAAAGACTTTCTAGCCGTGAGCCCAGTTAGTTTCCCTAATCGACAATTTGCAAATCGCCCTGTAGCACCTAGCGCGCTTTGTCTAAAACCATCTTGTTTACCACGTCGCTGGCGATGGTGATGTCCTTTTGTGGCGTTTAGCAAGCCGCTAGCCATTGACTGGCCTACATTTCTTGTTAACCTCGCCACCATCTAGCATTTCTATCAATATTCAATCATTAAAAGTTTAAAAATTAGGACTAGATCATGTCGCCTGAACAATTTCAGTCCCTTGCGGCCGAAGGATATAACAGTATACCGGTAATGCGCGAAGTCTTAGCGGATCTTGATACGCCCCTAAGCACATACCTTAAGCTTGCAGATGCCCCCTATAGTTATCTGTTTGAGTCCGTTCAAGGGGGTGAAAAGTGGGGCCGGTATTCAATTATTGGTTTGCCCTGTGACTTGATCCTAAGGGTCGTAGATAGAACCATAACCATTGAAGAAAACGGTACTGTAATTGAAACTCACCAAGTGGAAGATCCGCTTGCGTTTATCGAAGATTACGAAAAGCAGTTTCGAGTACCGGAGTTACCCAACTTGCCTCGATTTACGGGTGGGCTGGTTGGTTACTTTGGTTACGATATCGTGCGTTATATCGAGAAGCGTTTAGATCGCGGCGCAAAAGAGGATCCAATCGGCACCCCAGACATTATGTTGATGTTATCAACAGATGTGGTGGTGTTTGATACCTTGCGTGGCTCTTTGTTTGTCGTGACCCATGCAAACCCAGAAGAAAGCGATGCTTATGCTAAAGCAGAGCAACGCCTTGCTAATTTGATTGAAAAATTAAAGTTACCCACACAGCATCCTGAATCTGGCGAGCATAAGACGGTTTCAGAAAGTGATTTTGTTTCTGGCTTTGAGCAACCGGCATTCGAATCTGCGGTGAATGACATCAAAGATTATGTGTTAGCGGGTGATGTTATGCAGGTGGTTATTTCGCAGCGTATGAGCATTCCTTTTGATCGGCCGCCGATTAATTTATATCGCGCCTTGCGTTGCTTAAATCCTTCACCGTACATGTATTTTTTAAATATGGGTGATTTCCATATCGTTGGTTCTTCCCCGGAAATTTTAGCGCGTGTTGATCATGGCACTGTATCTGTTCGGCCCATAGCGGGTACTCGACGTAGAGGTAAAACTAGCGAAGATGATTTGGCTATGGAGCAGGATTTATTAAACGATCCTAAAGAAATTGCCGAGCATCTAATGCTGATTGATTTGGGCCGCAATGATGTTGGGCGCATTGCAGATATTGGCAGCGTAGAGCTTACCGATAAAATGGTGGTGGAGCGTTATTCCCATGTGATGCATATCGTATCCAATGTGGAAGGTCAGCTGAAGGACGGCAAATCTGCTATGGATGTGTTGCGAGCAACTTTCCCAGCAGGAACATTAAGCGGAGCTCCAAAGATTCGCGCCATGGAAATTATCGATGATCTAGAACCGGTTAAGCGCGGTATTTATGGTGGTGCGGTTGGCTATCTTGCGTGGAATGGTGATATGGATACGGCAATCGCCATTCGCACGGCCGTGATTAAAGATGATCAACTACATATTCAAGCTGGTGCCGGGGTCGTGGCCGATTCAGTGCCGAAACTAGAGTGGAAAGAAACCAATAATAAGGCGCGGGCAATTTTTAAAGCGGTTGCGATGGCGTCTGGTGATTTGAATCCACAAAATGATTAAAGCGCTTCGGCCGACGGAATATAAGCGAGTATTAACATGTTATTAATGATCGATAACTACGACTCTTTTACCTACAACGTGGTTCAGTATTTTGGTGAACTCGGTGTAGATGTGCATGTGCACCGAAACGATGAAATCACCATTGAGCAGATTGAAACCATGAATCCCGAGCACTTAGTGATTTCACCTGGGCCGTGCACACCTAATGAAGCGGGAATCTCAATGGCTGCTATTCAGCACTTTGCAGGAAAGCTACCAATACTTGGAATTTGTTTGGGGCACCAAAGTATTGGCCAGGTATTTGGTGGCAATGTGGTGAGAGCTGACCAAGTGATGCATGGCAAAACATCCCCTGTTTACCACAATGACAAGGGTGTGTTTTCTGGATTGAACAATCCTTTCGAAGCCACTCGTTATCACTCTTTGGTAGTCGATTTGGAAACGCTACCGGAGTGTTTAGAAGTTACTGCTTGGACGCAAACTGAAAGTGGCGATCAGGATAAAATTATGGGCCTGCGTCATAAAACGCTGCCAATTCAGGGGGTGCAATTCCATCCTGAATCCATTTTAACGGAGCAAGGTCACCAGCTATTGAAAAACTTTTTGGATGGCGTGTAGGTTTTAATGGAAACGGCAGCAACAGAACCTTGGTATCGGGTATCGTTGGGGCAAGAAACCCTGCGATACCTTGCCAATTACTTTGCCGTTCAGTCTTTGGTAGTGGCTCTTTTTGTTGCAGCGTTTTATTTCTATTGGGACTTTGAGTTTCCCCAAAGGCTTATAGCCATTTTCTTACCACTGCAATTGTTGTGTACCGCAGCTGCGTTTCGTTTAGCTTATACCGCGCAAATGGTGCAGACCAAAAACTATTTGCTGCTGCTCTTAATGTCGGTGGGATTATTGGTTTGGTTTCTACATGATAGCGGTGGTCATACTAATCCATTAATTTCTTTATTATTGGTGCCGCTTGCCATGAGTGCCGCTTTATTGGGGTGGCAAGCCTCCGTCATTATTGCGTTGGTAGTGGTGGCTGCTTACGCAGGGTTAATGAATTTTTATGTGCCGCTCGGTGATGCAGAAATGTCAGGCCACCACCATCATCATGACTCAAACTCCCAATTAGCTCAGTTACATTTATACGGTATGTGGCTGACTTTTTGTTTATCGGCTTTATTGATTTTGGTGTTAGTTATTCCCTTGGCATCATCGATTCGTAAACAGCGGGAATATATTGCGAGACAGCGGGAGCAAGCCCTACAGGATGAGCGTTTAGTGGCAATGGCGACTTTTGCTGCCAGTGCTGCTCATCAATTAGGTACGCCATTATCCACGTTGTCGGTATTAGCTGAAGATTTGGCAGAAGAATTCAAGCAGGAGGATGTCGTTCAGGAAGACTTGTCCTTAATGGCGGAGCAAATTCAACTGTGTAAAAAAACGTTGCATTCAATGATGCAACGAGCCGATGCCATTCGTAATCAATCCTATGAAATTGTGTCATTAATGGATTTGATTCCAAAAATTAGTAGCCAGTTTAATTTATTAAATCCTGCGTATGTGCTTTCTGTAAAAACCGATATTCCGGAAAGTGTATTTCTTAAAAGTGATGAAACCCTGGAACAAGCTATCTTGAATTTGCTAGATAATGCGGCTCGCGCAGGTGAGGATAACCCCGCATTAGAAATCGATACAAATGAAGAAGATGTGTGCTTGCGCATCTTAGACGTGGGGCCAGGATTCTCGGCTTCGGTATTACAAAATGTCGGTCAACCCTTTATCTCCACGCGGGAGAAGAATGAAGGCATGGGTTTGGGGTTGTTTCTGTCCAATGCGACCATTAATCGGCTGGGAGGAAGCTTAAAACTATTTACCGCTGATACCGGAAGCATTGCAGAAGTTTGGCTACCAAAAGCTTCTCCACAAGATAGCGTTGGGGCGTAGTTAGGTTAAAATGGCGACCATGTCGAAAGAGTTTTTACTAATTGATGATGATGAGGTTTTCCTGGCGACAATGTCCAGAAGCCTTTCCCGTCGCGGTGAGCTAGTACTCAGTGCCAACAATGGTGAGGAGGCGCTTAGGCTAGTCGCGGAAAAGAAACCGTCGCGCATATTGCTCGATCTTAATCTAGAGGAGGAAAGTGGCTTACAGCTGTTGCCACAAATTCTTAAGCTGCATCCCGTGGCTCATGTTATCTTGCTCACTGGCTACGCTAGTGTTGCTACCGCGGTGGAAGCCATGAAAAAAGGCGCAGTCAATTATTTGTGCAAGCCTGCCACCGCTAGTGATGTATTGGCTGCTTTTGCTGCTGAGAGTGCAGATGTTGAAAACGATTCATCGGAAAATGAATCTGAAGAATCAGAAATGGCACCAATCTCTATCCCTCGGCTTGAGTGGGAGCATATTCAGCGAGTGCTCCAAGAAAACGATGGCAATATTTCGGCAACCGCGCGGGCTTTGGGTATGCATCGAAGAACTCTACAACGCAAACTACAAAAGCGCTCTCCCAAGTAATTAAAGTTCTTATCTATTTCCTGGTTTAGTCATCCATTAAACAAGTGTTTACTAATTTTGATTGACGCTGGCATCTTGTTGGTACTATCGTGCATCTTTTGCCGCTAATAACAATAAAGATCATGATTAGAAAAAATACGATAAAAATTAGATGCTTAGTGCTAATGGGGGTGGTTTTTCTCGCCGGCTGTTGGCAGAAACCAGAACAAGTTCGCTATATCACCGATGAACAGGGGCGTGCGTTGGTGCTTCATGGCATCAATTCCAGCAGTAGTGCAAAGAATCCAGCCACAGGTCATTTGCCCTGGGTGACCGAGGAAGATGTGCGCCAGGAGACTGTGGATTGGGGATTTAACTTCGTTCGCTTTCTTATTTTTTGGGATGGCATAGAGCCTGAGCGCGGAGTTTACGACGAAGCCTACCTTGATGCTGTTGAGGAGCGTATTCGTTGGTACACCGACAATGGTGCTTATGTGATGCTCGATATGCATCAGGATATTTATGGTCATGCGGTCGGTGGAAATGGTGCTCCCGAGTGGGCCACTGAAACGAGTCTAATGGAATGGTTTAGTCTGGATTTTCCCGGAGCACCTTGGTGGGTGAAAAATATTGATCCTAGTGTCATCGCCGCTTTTATGAATTTTTGGCAATACGGTGAGCACCACTATTTACAAGATCACTATATCGCTGCCTGGCAGAAGGTGGCTGAGCGTTTTAAGGATAATCCCAACGTCATTGCCTATGATCTGATGAATGAGCCTCATGCAGGTGATCTGGGTAAAGCCTTTGGTTTTAGCTTTGAATCCACTTGGTTGATCGGTTTGTATGATCGATTAATTCCAGCCATTCGTGAAATAGACAATGACACTGTCATTGCATTTGAGCCACAGTCGTTGGCAATTAACTTTGGCTTACCTTCGAATTTGCCCTTCGTTAATGACGCTCGTGAAGGTGAGCGCCGCTTAGCTTATGCCCCCCATATGTATCCATTCACGCTGCACGAAGGTGTCCCCTACAATCTGCTGGATCAGCAACAAATGCGTGATTGGAACCGTAATAGAACGGCAGAGTTGAATCTGCAGCAGGTGCCGCTCATTGTCGGTGAGTTTGGTGGTAGCGATAGCACTAAGGGCTTTGATCTGTTTCTCCAAGACACGTTGGAAATGTTCGACACCATGGGCGCAAGCTGGGCCTATTGGTCTAATGATCCTGGTGGATGGGGGTTGTTAGATAGTAACGGTGAAGAAACACCGAAAGTGAATCACCTGGTGCGGCCATATTCGCGCGCGGTTGCTGGGGAGCCCGTGTCCTTCTCCTACGATCCTGATACACAAGTATTCCAACTTATCTACGATGAAAAGCCCGGTGTAACCGGCGAAACTGAGATTTTTATTCCCAATCGACACTATCCAAATGGATGGGATGTCACTGTGTCTGATCAGTCCGGACAATGGTCGTCCCGTTGGAATCAGGAAAGGCAAATTCTTTATCTTTCTTTAGATCCAGACGCTAATCGGCATGAGATCACAATCACCCCAAAATAAGCTCGCGCGAAATAACCTGGGCGCGTTCGCAAAGATAAGCGACCGTGCCCTTTTTCTGTTCTAGTTACTTAACCCTGCCTTACTGCAGGTGCTACAATCGCCTCCTCTTTTAAAAGACCAGATAAGCCCTTGGGGAATCAGAATGGATATTCAAGCAGCGCTGAAGAAAGTGATTGAATCGGAAAACCTTACCGAAGCAGAAATGGCTGATGTGATGCGCCAGATCATGACGGGTGGTGCGACTCCCGCGCAAATCGGCGGTTTTTTGATTGGCTTGCGTATGAAAGGCGAAACCATTGATGAGATTACAGGGGCGGCTAGAGTGATGCGCGAGCTAGCGACGCCTGTGGTCGTGGAAAAGGATTACCTCGTTGATACCTGCGGTACCGGTGGCGACGGCGCCAATACATTTAATATCTCTACCACCTGCGCCTTCGTTGTGGCTGCGGCTGGTGGCCATGTGGCAAAACATGGTAACCGCTCGGTGTCTAGCTCCAGTGGCAGTGCCGATGTTTTAGAGGCAGCTGGAGTCAAGCTTGATATGACACCGGAGCAAGTAGCTCGCTGTGTGGACACATTAGGTGTTGGATTTATGTTTGCGCCGGCTCACCATGGTGCGATGAAACATGCTATTGGTCCTCGTAAAGAAATGGCGGTGCGAACTATCTTTAACGTGCTGGGCCCACTAACCAACCCAGCTGGCGCTAAACGCCAAGTGATTGGAGTATTCGATAAAGCTTGGTTGCGTCCCCTAGCAGAGGTTCTGCAGCGATTGGGGAGTGATCATGTCATGATTGTGCATGCCCAAGATGGTTTAGATGAGATCAGTATTGCTGCGCCTACGGATGTGGCGGAGATGAAAAATGGTGAGATCACTGAGTACCAAATTACCCCAGAACAGTTTGATATTGAGCGTGCTGATTTGAGCAGTATCGCTGCTGATTCAGTGGAGCAAAGCCTCGCGACCATTAAGAGCGTGTTGGGCAAAGAAGAAGGCCCGGCTGCGGACATCGTGGCATTAAATGCCGGCGCGGCTATCTATGTGTCGGGCATGGCTACAACTTTGGAACAAGGTGTTGCCCAAGCGCAAGATGCCATTGGTAGCGGTTTAGCCTTAGCCAAGCTAAATGAGCTAGTGCAAACATCTACCGTCTATCGTCAAGAGGATGCCTAGCAGTATGGATCGAACACCGACGGTGCTAAGAAAGATTGTTGATCGCAAAGTTGAAGAGATCAAAGAGCGCCAAGCAATAGTGAGTGAGCAGGGTTTATTGGATCAGTTAGCTGATGCGGACCCTGTGCGTGGTTTTGTTAAGGCAATTGAAAGCAAGTTATCTGAAGATAAACCTGCCGTTATTGCTGAAGTTAAAAAGGCGTCACCTAGTAAAGGTATTATTCGCGAAGACTTTGATCCAGTGGCGATTGCAAAGGCTTATGAATTTGGTGGCGCCGCTTGTATGAGCGTGCTTACAGATCGTGATTTCTTTAAGGGGCATGAAGATTATCTAATCGCTGCTCGTGATGCCTGTGCGTTACCCGTGATTCGTAAAGACTTCATTATCGACACTTATCAGGTCGCGGAAGCTAGAAGTATTAACGCTGATTGTATTCTATTGATCGTGGCTTGTTTGGAAGATGCTCAAATGAAAGACCTGGCCCATTGTGCCCAGGATTTGGGTATGGACGTGTTGGTGGAAGTTCATGATGAACAGGAGCTGGAGCGAGCCTTGGCGTTGGAAACCCGTTTGTTGGGGATTAACAATCGTAATCTGCATAACTTTGAAACCAGCTTAGATACCACCTATCGGCTGCTTAAGGGTATGCCGAGTGATCGAATTGTGGTCACTGAAAGTGGTATCCATACTCAAGATGATGCTATTGCAATGCAAAATCATGGGGTAAATAGCTTTCTGGTGGGCGAGGCCTTTATGCGCCAAGCGGACCCTGGTTTAGCACTAAAGACTTTGTTTTCAATGAGTTAACATAACTCAACAAAGAAATACGAAACGTAAATACAACGTTTACTTGCTCGGTGGTAGTGTAAAACCTGTTTCAGAGTCATTGACTTTTATAGGGGCTACCTCTATAAGAGACCGATGGTCGCATAAATAGAGTGTTTGCGGTCATCTTTAAATTTTTGTGAGGATAGAAGGAGTTCGGTATGGGACACGTAATCTTGGTATTTGGGACACTGGTTGCGATTAATTTGGGATTGGGGTACGTAGTATCTGATTACCTTTATGAAGATGAGCAGCAACAAGGTGTTGTAGAAATTCAAGAAGTGTCGCCTGAAGCGGCGGCATCAACAGAGCCTGCAGTTGAGGCTCCTAAAGCTGAATAAGCTTTTATTGATCAACTGAACAACGTTTAAGGGCCTCATTTGAGGCCCTTTTTTTATGCGTTATTGGTAGCTGGCGGTGGCTGCTAGCGGGTACCAAAGACCACCATGGTCTTACCTTTCACAGAGATCAAACCTTGTTCTTCAAGGTTTTTAAGTACACGACCTACCATTTCGCGGGAGCAGCCCACAATGCGGCCGATTTCCTGACGAGTAATCTTAATTTGCATACCATCAGGGTGCGTCATAGCTTCTGGCTGTTTACAAAGATCAATTAAGGTGCGAGCAACGCGACCAGTCACATCAAGAAACGCTAAGTCGCCCACCTTGCGAGTGGTGGCTCTTAAGCGGCCAGCGATTTGTGCGCTCACAGCGAAAAGAATATCAGCTTCTTCTTTAGAAAGTTCTTTGAATTTCGAATAGCTAATCTCGGCTACTTCACACTCAGTCTTAGCTTTAATCCAGGCACTTCGACCTGCTTCTTCGTCGAATAAGCCCATCTCGCCGAAAAAGTCGCCTTCATTTAGATAGGCCATGATCATTTCGCGACCTTCATCATCTTCGATGATAACGGTTACCGAGCCTTTGATAATGTAATAAAGGGCATCTGACTCATCGCCAGCATAAATGATTGTGCTCTTGGCGGGGTATTTACGACGATGGCATTGGGCGAGGAAGCCGTCGATGTCAGAAATCAGGCTGTTATTTGTCTGTGTCATTTATGACGCCTTTACGAAGATTTTCTTGATTCTATTAATTAGCGTAGTCGCCAGTCATTATGGCTGCAATTTTTAGGGACTGCTACCCCTAACAATTGCTTTCACAGGCTAAAGGTAAGTATATGCTAGTTAAGAAAAAAATAATTGAACTAGATCCGACTATGGCGTCTTATGTTTGATCAAATTGACTCAGATCTATCGCTTTATTGTGGAGTTTCTAGCAGAAACTGTTTTTTTCACACACATTTGGGGTTTTGTGGTATCTTGCGCGCCTCTTTTAAGCACACTGGGAGATCCCTATGAAAGCAACGATTACTTGGGCTGGAGAAGTGAAATTCGAAGCCGAATCGGGCTCTGGACATACCGTGATTATCGACGGGCCACCGGATCACGGCGGTACGAATCAAGGTGTTCGTCCCATGGAGTTGATGTTGCTAGGGGTGGGCGGCTGTGCCTCCTTTGATGTGGTCCATATTCTCAAGAAATCCAGGCAAGACGTAACCGACTGTGTAGCTGAAGTGGAAGCTGAACGGGTTGATGATGTGCCTGCCGTATTTAAAAAGATCCATCTACACTTCATCGTGAAGGGTAACAATCTCAAAGAAGCTCACGTGAAACGTGCCGTGGAGTTGTCAGCAGAGAAGTACTGTTCAGCATCTATTATGCTCAGTAAAGGTGGCGTTGAGATTGGCCATAGCTACGAAATTCAAGAGTAAACTAGCTTAACTGTTTCTATAGCGAGATAACTGCAATGAGTGATGGCCTCAAGCCGTTGGCAGGCATGCGCCATGTAGCGCTGTTCGTTAAAGAGTTTGCTGCCTGCGAGCATTTTTATGTGAATCTATTGGGAATGCATGAAGAATGGCGTCCCGACGATGACAACCTCTACTTGTCATCTGGATTTGATAATGTGGCGCTGCATCGTTCGGAAGGTGTCGGCACAAATACAAGGCAGCGATTAGATCATATTGGTTTCATCATTGATGATATCGATCAGGTCGATGTTTGGTATGAGTTTCTATTGCAGCATAAAGTGGAAATGAAAACGGCCCCTCGTACACATCGTGATGGTGCGCGCAGTTTTTATTGCTTAGATCCAGACGGCACAATGGTGCAATTTATTTATCACCCACCAATTTCTGGCAAGCGATTAGTTGATCCTTCTTAGTTTTTTTATTGAGTGATTAATCAATGGTTGATTCTTCTATTGGTAAGAAAATCCAATTACATGGTTTCAATAACTTAACCAAGTCATTGAGTTTTAATATTTATGATATCAGCTATGCGAAGTCAGAAGCGCATATTAAAGAGTATCGTGAATATGTTGATGAGCTATTTAACTCAGATCGTTTAACTGAAATTCTCACCAACGTTACCGAAATTATTGGCGCTAATATTCTTAATATTGCACGCCAGGACTATGATCCGGAAGGCGCCAGTGTGACTATGTTGATCGCTGAGCATCCGCTCGCTCCAGATCATGACACTACTACAGAAGAGCCTGGCCCTATGCCGGAAACCGTAGTGGCACACCTAGATAAAAGTCACGTTACCGTACACACTTACCCTGAAAGTCACCCTGACAATGATATGGGAATCAGTACCTTTCGCGTCGATATCGATGTTTCTACTTGTGGTGTTATTTCGCCGCTAAAAGCACTTAATTACCTAATTAGTTGTTTCGATTCCGATATTGTGACAGTGGATTATCGGGTGCGTGGTTTTACCCGAGATACCGATGGTACTAAGCATTATATCGATCATGATATTAATTCAATTCAAAACTTCTTCACTCAAGATACGCTAAACATGTACGAAATGATCGATGTGAATGTGTATCAGGAAAATATCTTTCATACCAAAATGCTGCTGAAGGAATTTAATCTCGACAACTATTTGTTTGGCATGGGAGTTGATGGTTTGAATGAAGAAGAACGCACAGTGATAGAGAAAAAGCTGCGCCGTGAAATGCTAGAGATTTTTTACGGCAGAAATATGGAAGGTTCTTAGTCTTAGCGAGTAGTTAGCATCAAAAGGCCCTGAGGTTTGGACCAACCTCAGGGCCTTTTTCAATTCAAATCATGCAGCTCAAACTAATCCAAGTGGCTGTAGCAATTAAAACGCAACAGCTGCGGTTCTTTCCCCACAATGATCTCTGTCACCCCTGTATTGTGGAAAAAGTAATTGTCCCAGGCGTAGGGGTCGTCATCTAAAATGCAGGCTAGTGCTAATGCCATGGCGGCACCATGACTGACCGCTACAACCTTTTCTCCTGGATGGCGCTCAGCTAATTCTTTAATGGCAGCGGTCATTCGGGTTGCCACTTCGTGAATTGACTCACCACCTTCCGGTGCGAAGTGGCGATCCTCATTCACCTTATCGAAAAACTTGTGAATCTTGTGCAGGTCGCTAAAGGATTCACCTTCCAATTCGCCGATGCCGTATTCCTTCAAATCATGATGAACAGCGACATCTTTATTGAGTGATGCGGCGATGGCAGCTGCAGTGTCTCGCGTTCGCTGCAAAGGGCTAGCATAGATAGCATTGATGTCTTGATGCTCTTTGGCGAGCCTTAATCCGGCTTTTTCAGCTTGGTGGCGACCTTCATCAGTGAGGGCGGTGTCTGTCCAGCCATGCCACAGTTTATCGATATTGGCGCTTGTTTGGCCGTGACGAACCAGAATGATATGGGTTTCCATGATTTTTAGTATCTCAACATCGGAATGGTTATAACGTGGTCATAATAATCCATAAATGGGGTACATCCTATGACAGAAGCTGCAGAAACATGTGCTTTTAGGCCATATGTCTAGCGTTATTGGTTTCTTTTATATGTAAAAACTTGCATATGCTTCAGGAGCGGAATACATTTGAAACCACAGCCAAGAAAAAAACAACAAGGCTGACGGTTTTGGATGCAGATAATAACAACGCACTGTAGACAAGAACTCGGGACGAGAGGGTAGGTAAATGGCAACGGCAACCATGGAGGCACCGCAACTAGCGGTTAATAAACGAGCACCCACAGCGGAAGATACGCAAATCCACCAAACACACCATGGTGGATTTAGGGCGATGAGTGGTGAATATAATTATTGGTGTGACACGATTGAAGGCAAGATTCCCAAAGATTTAAGCGGCACGTTCTTTCGCAATGGCCCTGGCCGCATGAGTGTGGGTAATGACCAGTTTGGTCATTGGTTTGATGGTGATGGCATGGTTTCCGCTATCACGTTTCACGACGGCAAGGTTCATTACAAGAATCGCTTTGTACGCACTCCTAAATATGTGAAAGAAACGCAGGTCGGCCATATTGCTTTTCGTGGTTTCGGCACCATGCGTCATGGTGGCGCTTTAAAAAATATGCTGCGGCCACCGGCTAATCCAGCTAACACTAATGTGGTTTATCACGGTAACAAGTTGTTAGCACTGTATGAAGGTGGTCACCCCTTTGAGCTAGATCCGAACACACTCAATACAGTGGGTGAATATTTTTATGATGGTCAGTTAGGGGTGCAAAACACCTTTAGCGCCCATGGTAAAGTACACCCTAAAACGGGAAACTTTTTTAACTTTGGTATTGGTTTTACTGGATTCTCCCGGCAAGGATTAAAGTCCAAAGTAGACTTCTATAAAGTTTCACCCAATGGTCGTTTAGTGAAAAAAGTGGCGTTGCCTGTAAAAGGTAGTCTGCCGTTTCTACATGATTTTGCCATCACAGAAAATCATGCCGTGATAGTGGTGAGTTCCATCGTCATGGAAGGCATGCTTAAGTGTGCCTTGGGTATCAAAACGATTGCGGATTCAACGGTGTTTGATGATCGCCAACCAGCACAGGTTATCGTGCTAGATTTAAACACTCTGGAAGAAGTAGAGCGTTTCGAGCTGTCACCCATGGGTGTCATTCACTTTGGTAATGCTTGGGAAGAAAAAGGCGATATTATCTTTGAATTAATTCGCTTTAATGATTTTGGCTTGTTCCAAGCACTTAAGAATGTGATTAGTGCTCCCAAAGTAGAGGGCGCTGAGTTTATTCGTTGTAACATTAATCTCAAGCAAGCAACGATGAAGATTGATTCTTTGGATATGCCAAACTCGGAATTCCCCACTTGGAATAATCAATATACAGGATTGAAGAATCGTTACACCTATTCAGTATCGACACTCGATAATGGCACTGGCACTTACTTCAATAGTGTTTTAAAGCGTGATCAACAAACCGGTGATGTAAAGCTTAAGGACTTTGGCCCAGGTAAGTTCACCACCGAAGCGATTTATATTCCATCTTCTGAGCGTATTGGTGAAGATGATGGTTATGTATCATCGGTGATTTACGATGCTGATAAAGGCCTATCTGAAATCGCTGTGTTAGACGCAAAAGATTTAAGTGATATTGCCCGCGTTAAATTGAGTCATCACATTCCCCATGGCTTTCATGGCCACTACGCACCTGACGTCTTTCTGTAAGGCAAAGTAAACCGTGAGCTAGTAGTTGGCTAGCTCACGGCTCTCTATTTTGAAATTCTTAAAGATGAGTTAGTAAGCTGCGCTTTGATCTGCCAGGCGCGTTGCATTAACGACGCGGGAGGATGCGACTTGCGGTACGCTGGCAATGCTGCGCATAAAATCTTGGGGTGCTAATGGACTTATAGATTCTGAAAAGAAAGCACTAAACCCAAAATGAAAAGTATCATCAATAGGTATGTCGTGGATACGGTAACCGACATTAGGCCCTTGACCAGCAAATCGTTCTGGCTTTTCGATCATTTCTTGATTGTCGATGTAAAACACGGAAATAGGCACGCCGAAATTATCTGGAATAAATAATTGCGCGATAATATCAAAACCCTTCTGAG
This sequence comes from Pseudomonadales bacterium, assembly GCA_022361455.1. Classification (GTDB taxonomy): domain Bacteria; phylum Pseudomonadota; class Gammaproteobacteria; order Pseudomonadales; family Ketobacteraceae. The sequence continues at coordinate 23,682 of JAKSAW010000813.1, forward strand.
TGGTGAGCCAGATCCAATTGTCATTTTTCGGCAAGTTAATATCAGCCAACGCAGTTTCCGCTTCCGACATGGAGCCATCTACTTTTACAGGATCTTTTGATCCAGCAGATACTCTTAATAAACTTCCTGCCAGGTTATTTCCATCTAAAGTAATTGTGGCGCGTGGAGTATTCAGTAGTTGCGCCAAGATAGCGGGTACGTGAACCTTGGCATCAATGCGGTATTGTTGCGGGTAAATTTGCACGTTGAGATCTAAAAAAATCACCGGGACACTGGCAAAAGTGAGGTAAGCAGATCCCAATACAACTGTGCGAATGGGCCCCTGTTTGACAGCTTGGATCTCTGTTTTTATGTTGCGGTTGTCTAGTGTTACGCGAACGCCCTCTAGAATAACGCCAGCATCCATTCGGATCTTTAGAGTATCCAATAGCGTATTAGTGCTTTCGCCCTGGTAACCTTGGTAAGTGAAGTCATTCCAAATAAGAAAATTATTGGGATTGGTTTTGAGGCGAAAATAATCTGATTCGATAACACCGGTGGTTTGATCGTATTGCGTTAGTGGCTTATGTATAAAACCATTAAGTTTGTCAGAAACATACACATAGCGGGTCAAACCGGTTTTAGGGGAGGTAACGGCAATTTCAGTGCTGATTTGCGCGAAGCTTGCGTTGTAGTCGTCGAGCTTTTCGCCGCTGTCGGTATAGCGAAAGAACAGCGAATCATGCTCGTCAAAGACATTCTCTTCCCCTAGAAGTTGGTTACCTGATTCTTTAAACCAGCTGTAACCCTCGGCATCATAATCTTCCAGTTGAAAGGGGATTGGTATTAAGATTCCCTGCTTAACGGAAAACAGAGTGAGTTGATCAAAGGACTTCTGTAACAGGTCGGGTATTTCGATCCCTTTAAGTTCTACGATTTGATAAGGGCTGCCTTGGTCTTTTCCGGGTTCATTTAAAGCGACTGCCCATGCTCCCTTAGAGACTAATAAAATGGCTACCATCGCTATTGAGATCCAGCCCCACAGCTTGGCATAACGGCGGCAAAAGCCTATTCGCTCGCTGCTAGATGTGTTGTTATTAAACATCTTCATGGTGGCACTATCCCCTGGATCCTTGCCGTGATCCTTTAGCAAAGGTTTTTATAATAAAAAGCCACGGTCATAACTGGCGCCGTGGCCGACGGATTTAACCATGTCCGGGTAATCCACTCAACATAATGTATAAGGCGTAGCCGCTGTATTTTGTAAAATTCTACGATATGAGAACGCCATAGAGTTTTCGTAGGCTGAATGGACTAATCCTTTAGCAGAACTTGTCAGGCGAACTATGATTTTAAGATGGCCGATAAATCTACGTCTCTTGAAACAGCTCATCTGCGTCGCTCATTAGTACTTACGGGCGGCGGGGCTCGTGCTGCTTACCAAGTGGGGGTACTAAAGGCGATTGCCGATATTCTCCCGGAGGAGATGAGTCATCCGTTTGGCATTATCGCTGGTACCTCAGCTGGTGCCATCAATGCCACCGCATTAGCTTGTTATGCGGAGAATTATCGCAACGCCGTTTATCAAGTTGAGAATGTATGGAAATCATTCACCCCCGATAAGGTATATCGAACCGATCCCATTGGTGTGTTGGTGAATGCTGCTCGTTGGTTGGCGGGCTTATTTGTCCCCATGCCAAATCGAGCCGTGTCTTTGTTGGATAATTCACCGCTCAGAGTGTTGCTGGAAAATTCGATGGCCTTCAATAATATCCAGGACAATATTGATGCTGGTTATTTGCGGGCTTTGAGTGTTACTGCATCCGGTTACAACAGTGGTCATTCAGTTGCTTTCTTTCAAGGTTCTCCGGATATTAGTAGCTGGAAGCGTTTCCAACGGGTTGGTCTGCGCACTAAGCTTTCGGTTCAGCATTTGTTGGCATCTGCAGCAATCCCCACCATCTTTCCTGCAACGCGAATTAATCGTGAATACTATGGTGATGGTGCAATGCGCCAGTTGGCGCCCCTAAGTCCCGCATTGCACTTAGGGGCAGAGAAGGTATTTGTTGTTGGGGTTAGTGGTAACCGTTCTGCGCCACAGGTGCGCCGGCCCACCGAAGGATATCCATCATTGGCGCAGATTGGTGGGCACTTATTGAATAGCGTGTTCTTGGACAGTTTGGAATACGATGTGGAGCGCTTAGAAAAAATCAATGACTCACTAGAGATGATTCCTGGGCATGTGCTCAACAAGCACGGTGTGCGATTGCGTCCCATTGAGTGCTTGGTGATTTCACCCAGCCAATGTTTAGACCAGATCGCTAATCGATATGCCCGTACCTTGCCACCTACCATTCGCTTTTTTATGGGCGGTATTGGCGCCACTAAATCATCGGGCTCGAGTATCTTAAGTTACTTATTGTTTGAGCGATTATTCTGCAATGACTTAATTGATCTGGGCTATCACGATGCAATGGAAGTTAAAGCTTCCATTATCAATTTCTTTAAAGATTAGTACTCGTGATGTACGTAAGTATCTTTAGCCGGTTCACCACCATCTACATAGCTAAATAATCTGGATTTCTGATCGCAGTATTCGCCTCTTTCGATGCCCGCTAAGTAGTGATCATTGAGCAAATGCCCAGGGCGTTCGTCGATATTAAATACCGCACCGGCTGTGTGATCTAGATGGGCAAGAACGCCAATACGACCAAAGAAATCCTGGCCATTCACAAAGTGCTCTACATAAGGTACTCCTCGACCATGCTTCTCAGAAAGCACCTTATCTACTCTGAGGCTATCTGCGACGCCCGCGACACAATAAATCTCTAACTTATGGGCTAGGTGGCGATACTTTTTATCTTTAAGCAGCTTACGAGCTACATAACTGCTGACGATGGTGCCCTGTGAGTGGCCGATCAGCACTACTCGATCATGAGTCACTAACGCTTCTTTTATAACGTCGTAGGCGGGACGTGATAACTTACCGTCTTTACGCAAAGTACGGGCGGTAATCGAATCCCATAGGTCCCACACTACGCCGTAAGTCGGCGTATGAATTAAGTGAACTGAGCGATGAAACACTCGGGCGATTTCTTTGCAGTTCAGAATAGCAACCGGTGGTGAGGTGCAGATACCATTAATAAAGAACCACTTCTCCTGAATGCCATTGTTGGTGTAATGCTCGGGATTGCAGGCAATGGTGCCAGTGCTATAGCTTTTTCGTTCCCAAGGAATCACCGTTTGAATACCTACGTTGATCACGTCACCTAGATTGTTATAGCTAGTCACGTCCACTTCGGATTTTGTGGAGGCTTCGGAATTCCAGGGAGAGAACAGCAATGGAAAAGACCAAGCGTGTTGCGCTACCAGGGTGAGATCTTTGGTAATAGATTCGCGATTAGATAGGATGCGATCAGAGAATTTCTTAATTTTGGATAACATATAAGGAATCTAAATACTCTTTGTGTTGTCTTAAAGTATTGTCTTAGCTTTTATTATAGGCTGAACATGGTGATTAATTGACCCACATATTAACTATTTTGGTGTGGTTTTATGATGACCAAAAAGTGCGAACTGTTAAATGTGCCATTGCGCCAATGAAAAACTTTGTTTAGTGTAGCGACACATATTTTTGCTCGCTTATAGAATGATTAGTACGGATGTTAGTATGAAACAATTCCTAGGATTTAAGCAACTTATCGCCGCGCTCCTGTGTAGTGTGTTTTTAATGCCGGCTTATGCCGTTGAACGTTTTGTTGCCGGCGACCATTACCTTGTAGTTGGGGATGTCAATGCACCGAAGCCAGCTAAGCCAGCAGTGCTAGAATTCTTTTCCTACGGATGCCCCCATTGTGAACAATTAGAGCCAGCATTGCTGGAATGGAAACAAAAGCATGGTGACGGTATTACTTTCTCAAGAGTGCCTGCACAGTGGAATGCTTACTTCAAATCCTTAGGCCAGCTTTACTTAACGTTGGAGGCAATGGGTGTTGCCGATAAGCATTCTGGAAAGGTATTTAAATATATCCATAAGCAGAAGAAACCTCTGCGCAAAAAGGCACAGATTTTTGCCTTCGTTGAGAAGCAATTAGGTATCCCTAAATCTGAATTCGAGAAGGCCTGGGATTCAAAAGCGGTTAAGGAAAAGTTAACTGACGCTGGTACCAAGTTGCGCCAGTTTAAGGTGAGTGGGGTGCCTGCACTGTTGGTGAATGAGCGCTACTATGTCAGTGTTAAAACTGCTGGTAGTGAAGAAGGGCTTTTCGAAATTGTCGATTTTCTTTTGCAAAAATAACTAGTTAGCAAGCACGCGTTCAGGCGGTTCTATAAACGAACCGCCCTTATGAAAAATTAAACTAGCAAGTCACAAAAAAAACCTCCAAAAGCCCAGCAAAGCCTGGATTCCCTTCTAAAATACACATATCGATTTATGAGCGTGCCGCTCTTATTGAATGCTTTGTAGATAACCAGAATTAAAGATTAAGGCCCTAATTTAGTTTGTCGATCTACATGAATTAATAGCACATCAAGGCAAGTATCCGTTTTGGATGCTTGCTTTTTTTTTGCGTCATCAGGGTTGTTTCATTCTTCTTCGTGGACAGGGGAGGGATCAATATCTACAGGAATGTGTGGTGATTGTTCCTTACGTATTTCTTTTTGCAACTGGCCCATCTCTTCTTCTTCCGCTTCGATGCCGATGCGATAAATTGCGAATCCAGGGCTAACGAATTGATCTAAGGCCATTCCTAAAATCTGACCATCAAAAGGTGCTCTTATCTCATCTACATGGTTGCTTATAGGATCAATGACTTCCCCCAGCACATCGAGTTTTTTTACCTTGTCCCCCAATTCCACTACTGAAATTAATATGCCTGAGCTTTCAGAGCGAATCCAAGTAGATTGGTAGTAGGTAGGTTTGGGAGTTAACCAAAAGCGCATCAGCTTGAGCATATCTAAGGTATGTAAGGCGTTCTCTATTGCTTTGGTGCCATAGTCCACTACGGCTTTATTGAGGTGCATGGGGCCACCAGCTTCCAGAGTGACAGCGGGAATACCAGCATCCATCGCTGCTCGTCTCAATGTGCCCATGGAGCCTTCGCTTTTGAGCACAGTGATGCCACCAAAGCTTTTAGTGAATTTATGAACGTCTTCCCGGCTAAGGTCTGCCCTCAGTTGAGGAAGATTCATGCGATGGAAGGAGCCGGTGTGCAAATCGATCAGGTAATCACAGTGAGCAATCACATCGTGAAATAGGGAATAAGCTAGTCTCGATGCTGCGCTGCCTTTGGGGTTGCCAGGAAAGTGGCGATTAAGGTCTCTGCGGTCGCTTAGATAGCGTGAAGAGCGCCTGAATCCATCTAAGTTAACAATTGGCACGCCGATTAAAGTGCCTTTTAGTTTTGTGGGTTCTACGTTATGAATGACTCGACGAACGATTTCTATGCCGTTGATCTCATCACCATGGATAGCGGCTGTCATGCAGAAAGTCGGGCCAGGCTCTGTACCGTGAACGACCAACACGCGATTGGGTGAATCTAAACCGCCCAGGCTGGTAACGGGGCGCCAGTTGAGCGCCTGGCTCGTACCTGGCATTACCGACTCCCCTAGAATCGATATGGGTTTGGCGAGTTGTTTCTCAGGTACGGGTTGTATTGGACCCATTAACTCTGGTTGCGGCTTTTTGATGGGGTGTGCGGCTTCAATAGGGGAGACCAACACTTCGTCCTCTGTTTCACTTGCCCAGGTTGGGGCGTTTAGACAGAGCAACGAAACGAGCCATAGCGGCCCGCGGCCCAGGCAAAAGAAGTGGAAAATAGTGCGCACAGAGTGTCCTAATAAAAGGGGGTTACTCTTAAGCGTAGACTAGTTGATTCTCTAACAGCTCCGAAAACACGAGAAGCTCTTTTTGCCGGGTTTTTTTGAAGAGCTGCCTAATCACAAAGTGCAGTCCTTTGTTCACAGTTTTAATGCCTAAGTCAGCTGACTTTTTAACAAAAGGCCTGATTTTAAATAGCTTAGTAGGCTTGCTGTAAAAATAGATAATCGCTTGATCGCTAATTTCACAAAGGGTGTCAGCGATGAAATTGTTATAAGTGTGGGTTTCCGCGTCGCTCTTGATGAACAGCATAGTGCGATTGAGGTCAGCAGCTAAGTTTTGAGAGAGCGGGAAAGCTAGGTACCACTGACCTTGGTTAGAGCATACGAATAATGAGTCCATGTAATCAGCAAATAGTGGCAGCTCATCAGGTTCCAAGGCGTTTACCATTTTTCGAATCACTAGCTTGGCACCGTTGGTAACGGTGTGAATCCCTTTGTCAGCTGAGCGTTTCGCGCCGGGGTGAGCGGTGATCTGACTCATTACGTCAAAATACAAAGCGTCGATACCCAATTCGAGTAACCTGGACACCATTTGCGCAGCTTCTCTACTTAGGCCGGGTTGGCTTGGATTGCTACGAATACGGCCGAGCAGATGCAGCATGCTATCTGCATCCTCCTGCGGTATTTCAAAACCTAACAAAACTTGCTTATCTGAGGTTCTAGCTTCCATTTAATAACTGCTCCCGCTCGATTTGGCGCGCACTCTAGTGCTGTTGGGCTGGGTCTGTCAAGCGTTGCCAACGCTCCTATTTCGATATCTTAGCTATACTCATTTGATGGGGTTTTAAAGTTTTATGAAAGTGGGAGGCTTGGCCCATTAATTCACTTCGACACATGGCGCAAAAATGGCTAAATCGCAAAGAAAAAAGCTTTGTGGGGCGGTGGTTTATTGCCATTTTCCTAGGTAGTGCTGTGAGCCATGTATTGGCAGCCGCCGATACTCAAGTGCAAATCATCGATATGTCTGCCAGAGGTTCTAGCATCGGTGGTGCTGGTACCTGGATTTTGTTGGTGGCTGCACTCGTCGTGCTAATAGCCGGGGTGTCTGTTACTTATCGCATCGTTAACATGAAGGTGAGTAATCTCGCCAAGCAGTTGGAGCAGGCAGAGCGCAAGCTTAGTGAGGCGCAACGTATTGCCCGCATGGGCAGTTGGTTGCGTGATTTTGAGACAGGAGAGACTCATTGGTCTGATGAAGCTCTGAAGGTATTTGAAGCACAGGATCCGGAGCAGTTACGTCATTATGAAGCTTTGGTGCATCCTGATGACATGGAACATGTTATCGAAGTCATCGCTGAGGCTTATCATCGCGGTGGTAACTATGAATGTGAGCACCGAATCATCACACCGAACGGTGAAGAGAAATATATTCGCTTAGCGGGCCAAGTATTTTTAGATGAGGATAATGCCGGGCCTGTTCATGAGTTAGGAACCGTGCAAGATATCACTGAGCGCAAAAAAGCTGAGCATAGCGTGCGCCAAAGTGAGGGTAAGCTTCGCTCGATCTTAGAATCAGCGCCATACCCGATTATGATCTTCGATACCGAAACCATGAAAGTGCTTTATGCCAATCAAAGCACTTACTTACTATTCGAATTTCCCCTAGAAAAAACCTTGGGGGAAATTAGTGACATGAATAGCTTTTGGGTTCAAAAAGAAGATCGCGAAGGCATTCTTAAACTGATTGCTGAAGATGATGATATTCGCAATCACGAGATGTTGATGAAAACAGCGAAAGGCAAAATGTTCTGGGCCTTGTTGTCGGCATCGGTTATGGAGTTTGGTGGTCAAAAAGCGTTCTTTATATCCCTGTTAGATGTGACTGAGAAAAAACTCATCCAGGAAGAACTGGAGCGGCTTGCAACAACAGATCCTCTTACCGGTATATACAATCGGCGTAGTTATTTCGATATGGCTAATAAGGAATTGCGTCGTTCTGTCCGCTATAACTACCCATTCAGTTTATTAATGCTTGATATTGATCACTTTAAGCGGGTAAATGACACCTATGGTCATGCTTTTGGAGATGAGGTGATACAGCGCTTTACCGAAGTGTGCAACGAATGTCTTCGAGAAGAGGATATTTTTGGTCGCGTGGGTGGTGAAGAGTTTTCAGTCGTATTGGTATCTGCCAATGCAGAGGGTGCAGCTGTTGTAGCTGAACGCATTCGTAAGAGTTGGCACGAGACTGAGTTGCAGTATGAAGGAAAGATCGTTTCTTTCAGTGTCAGTATTGGCGTATCGGATCTTTTAAATCCTAGGGAAAGTGTCGATATGGTTATGGAAAGAGCTGATAAAGCATTGTATCAGGCAAAAGAATCCGGGCGTAACTGTGTCAAGCTGCACGAGAAGCCTGGCGACGCAGCATAGGATCACGCAAATCATCACTTCCCTTGTAGTTCAGACTATTGGCAATTTGCATCCGTTTGAAAAAATTAAAGAAAGAAAAAGAAAATTCTTATATTATGTCGCCTTGCTAAAGTAGGATTGTGGAACAAAGTTGCTTCACAAGGAGTGGTCTTTAAAACTCAAAGCACAAGTGCTCTAAGAATTAAGTGTCTTATAAAGAGTTTTGAGAGATTAATAAGTAGAATAAGTGCTGGGGGGTAGGCTAACGCCTGCATGAGTCTGCATGTTTAACAGAGTTATTGCACGTTTGGTTTCGGCTGTAGCGTTCAGTGTGGTGACTTTATGGAGTCACGCCGCTGAGGCTGAATTAGCTGTTATCGTCAACGTCGATAATCCTACTGATAGCATTACTGTGGAAGAGCTAGTCAATGTATTCTTAGGCAAGTCTCGGCAACTTTCTGGCGGCACAAAAGTTATCCCTATAGATCAGATTGAAGGCGAGGCCGCTCGCATTGAGTTCTACGATAAAGTCGTAAAGAAATCTCCCTCGCAATTAAATTCCTATTGGTCGCGGCTGATATTCGCCGGTAAAGGCAGACCACCTTATGCAGTCTCGGATGATCGAGAAGTCCTGGAGTTTGTATCAGCTAATCCGAGTATGATTGGTTATGTGGATATGACCGCGGTGGATGACACTGTTAAAGTGATCTTAACCATCCATTAAACTTTATGATCAATTTGCTTTTAGATATATAAAAAAACGGCAAGCTTTTGGCTTGCCGTTTTTTCATGAGCTTTAAAGCTGAATTATTGCGCGGGTTCTGACTCTGGAGCTGCTTCTTGAGCGGCTGGAGCTTCAGGTGCTGGAGCGGGTTCTTGAGTTGCAACTTCCTCTACTTCAACGATCCCTTCGGGCTGTTTTTCAGGGTCTCCCTCATAGTTCTCTGACCCTACGTAAACCAAACCCACATTTACTGCTACTAGTGCAGCAAGAATAACGAATAATTGCATTGCTCTTCCCCAATGTTCCCAAAAAGTTATCGAATTAGACCATTGTAAGGTGTTTGCTGTAAAGGGAATTGATGGAAGGCAATAGAATAGGGCCCATATCGGTGCAATCTATTGGTTAAATAATGAGCGTAATTGGTTTGTATTTTTTGCGTAGACATTAATCAAATTGCTTTAAAGATATACAATGTTCTGCTAGCTTTATAAGTGCAGCCATCATAAAAAAAATCAAGGAGTTGCACGATGAGTCAAGATTATGTGCTCAATCAAAAATGCCCTGCCTGCGGTAGTCGTCAAGAAAGTACTCTCAAAGCCATTAAATCTCAGCGCGTGTTTGAATGTAATTGCTGCGGCTTAGTTGTGGCCTTGCGACCTGCAGATGAAATAGAAATTAAGTCGTCAGCTAAGAAAACGGAGGAAGCAATCGCCGTGTAGATAGCGCAGCTTTATCCGTTCGCGCTTAACGACTTTATAACCAAGCCTTTATGGTTTGGGGTAGGTCCTTCTCCCTCTAAAAACTTAGCAAAGGTAGTAAGTTTTAGCAGAGGTTTGGAGTTGGAACAGTCTATTTTAATATTTCTTTCGTTGGATGAATTGAAAGTTCATCCAACGCCCCTAACATTTCTATTTTGTACCCCCGTCATTACTTAAGGATTCAATGTATGTCCGTTTCACTTTATCAGGTGACTGTGCCAAGTCATATACACATGCTTTCTAGCTTATCTACCATTCTCGATAAGGCCATTGCTTATTGTGAAGAGAAAAAGATTAAACCAGAGGTGGTCGTAAACTATCGGCTGGCTGCAGACATGGCGGCTCTGCCAAAACAAATTCAAATAGCGACTGATACTGCTAAAGGAGCCGGAGCGAGACTAACGGGAGCGACGCCACCATCCTATGAAGATAATGAAGAAACTTTTGATGAGTTAAAGGAACGCTTGGCCAAAACGATTGACTTCTTAAAGTCACTGGATGCCAGTGCTTTTGCTGGCGCAGAAGATAAGCAGATCGAATTGAAGCTACCAAGCCGTACTCTTGAATTCACCGGTTTGAACTACGTAAATCACTTTGTGAACCCCAACTTTTATTTTCATGTAACAACTGCTTACGCGATCTTGCGGCATGCGGGAGTTCCATTAGGTAAACTAGATTACTTGGGTGGGCAGCTTTAAATTATATTGCCCACAGCGAATAACTCACTGTGGGCAATACATTTCCGTCCACGCAATTTGTTAACCGATATCGATTCTGCGAGCCTGGGGCTTTTCTGGGGCTTCCTTAGGGACTGATAGCGTTAACACGCCATCTTCAAAATTAGCGCTAATATCCGATTCGTTTACGTTGTTGCCAAGGGTAAAGCTACGCATCACCTTTCCACTATAGCGTTCTTTGCGAATCACTTTACCATCTTTTTCTTCGGTATTTTCGTCGCTGGTTTCAGCTTCTATGCTAAGAACGCCATTATGAACATGCACATGGATATCTTCTTTTTTAATGCCTGGTAACTCTGCGCTAATTTCATAGTGTCCATCTTTTTCTTTGATATCAACCAATGGACTGGCTATTTCCTTAGATAGGTTTCTCATTGGGGCGGTATCAAAAAAACGGTCGAAATCGAACAGGTTGCTTCTTGATATTAGGCTCATTTTAAATCCCTCCAAACTATGAACAAATAAAAACAGCGATTGCTTACAACTTAAAAATAAGTCCGGGCAATCGCTGTTTCAAGAGGGAGAAATGGGCTGATGCTTAGGATCGTTCCAGTTGTTGATGTATATCAGAATTTTCTTCTGGCTGCCAATTTGGACCCTTGAAAAATACTCGAATGTCCCTAGTGTTTTTAAAATCTCTAAAAAGATCTATCCATTCATGCAGTTGTAGATAAAAGGGATTTAGTGATGTTGGCTGCTTTTGTGTCAGGCCGTACTTAATCTTGCCCGCTTTTTCTTCAGGTACAAATGTGCCGAACAGTCGGTCCCATATAATTAATACACCACCGAAATTGGTATCAATTTGCTCTGGTTGGCTACCGTGATGAACTCTGTGGTGAGAAGGCGTATTAAAAATAAGTCCTAGTTTGTTTAAAGGGCTTTTAGTCTCTGTGTGTAAAAAGAACTGATAAGCCAAGTTTAACTCGATAGCGATAGTCGCCCAGTTTTTGTCAAAGCCGATCAGTGCGATGGGTACCCACCAAAATAACCAGCCGCCATTAAGTAATAAGGTAAAGTTCTGACGTAGCGCAGTTGAATAATTCATGCGCTCCGATGAGTGATGAGTAACATGCACAGCCCAAAACCAGCGAACTTTATGCATCAAAAAGTGGAAGAACCAAAAAGCTAAATCACTAATAAGGAATATGAGCAATACACTTAATAGGCCGTGAACCGGCTCATACTGAAATCCAAATTGATGTACCCAGTCATAAAAGAAGCGAATGAAAACAGCTACAGCGATACCATCAACGATCTTGTAATTGAAACCCATAGTCATGTTAGTAAGGGTTTCTTTAAGTGAGTAGGCTGTTTTATTGCCCTTGCGATGAAGATACCAAGCCTCGGCAGCAATCACTGATACAAATAGTGCGCCGAAGGCAAAAATGAAAAAGATCGCGTGCATCACATCGTTCATAGTTGCGCCCTCATGTCCAAATCTTATTAGTGGATATTTATTGTTTGATGATCTATTTTTGAACAAAGTAAGTTTCTTTTATTGACTTATCTCGCCATCATTTTGACAAATCTCGCCAAGAGGGGCGGTATTATGGCTCAAGGTATATACGTCGCCAGTGACTTGGCGGGATTATTAAAGCGCTTTCTTGGCCAGCAGGCAGTTCAGGTGCCTGAAATAAATGCCAGATTGGCAGCGTATCCAGTCAACAGTCGAATGCCCATGTCTGATTGGTGGGAAATCCTCGAGCAAATTCAAGCAGTGCTCAATGAGCCCGCATTAGGCGTGAAAATCGGTGCAATGGTGCAGCCTCAGGATTCGGGGGTGATGGGTTACATGGTGATGTATTGCAACACCGTAGCCGATGCCTTGTTGCATTTTCAGCGTTACCAGGGGCTGATTCATAACTTCTCGCAGGTACAAATTGAAGGTAAAGGCGATAGTATTAAATTAAGCTGGGACATTGATCAGGGTGAGTCTACACAGCTATCTGACGAAGTCTTTATGTCGGGTTTAGTGACGTTTATACAAACGGTTACTGATCGATTTGATATGAAGCCGGTGGCAGTTAATTTTAATCATACCGTAGACTTTGATGTGGCGGTGTATGAATCCCTGTTTGGCTGTACCGTGCGGTTTGACCAGCCCTTAGTTTCTATTGAGTTTCCCCTAGCCGCCATGGCTATTCCAATTAATAGCCGTAATTCATATTTGTTGTCGCTACTAGAAAATCAGGCTGCGGCCTTGGTGGATGAGCATTCCAATGACGACTTTGTCGATAACTTAAGGCAAGTATTAGTAGAGGGTATTGCGCAAGGCAAGCCAACTCTAAGTTTTGTCGCCAAGCGGTTGAATGTTTCTACTCGAACCTTGCATCGCCGGTTAGAAGACAAAAAGTTAAACTTTCAGGCAGTATTGCAGCAAACTCGCAAAAAATTAGCGATGCATTATCTGTCGGATCTTAATTTGAGCCTTGCCGAAGTTAGCTTTCTATTGGGCTATTCAGAGCAAAGTGCCTTTAATCGCGCATTCAAGGGTTGGTTTAAAATAACGCCGAAAAGATTTCGCGAACAGCTTTAATCTTTTACTTAACAAATCTAAGAATACTATTTAGTTTCGCTTTAGCTTTTGTGAATACATCAAGCAGTTTCAGGCCAATATCTAAAGTTTTGTTGTCGCCAATGCTTTCAATATCTTTTCCGAATGAATTTGCTTCCCCGCTGTACATGGTTTCCATCATTTTTAGTACGTTGTTTTTTACCAGTCCACGTAGTGGTAGCTCTGCTACCATGCCATACATCGCAGCGTTACCTTGCTTCGCTAGATCGGGTTGCTGTTTGGCGATGATCACGGCTTCCTGCAAGTCCTCTAGGTATTTTTTGTAGTGAGTTTTATGATTAATAGTTACCATGGCATGTAGGGTGTTCGGCTTTTGCTGTCTATCGATGTGCCAGCCTTTCTTCTCCATTAAATCTGCCACTGCAAAAACATTGAGATCTGCGTCGGTAGAGATATAAGCGAATATAGTCATTCTTGGATCGCCTATAACTTCAAGACCCTCAATGGCATTAATGCCATTGATAAGCGCTTGAGTAATCTCCATGGTTTCCTCGGCAAGTTTTAGATAACCTTCGTGACCAATGCTATTCATTGCTGCCCAGGCTGCAGCAATGGAGCCACCAGGTCGAGTGCCTAGGAGTGTTGGGGAGGCATAAACTCCACCACACCAATCCGCGCAAACAACGAACTGATGTTTTAGGTAGCTCATGTTTTTATACAGAATGACAGAGGCGCCTTTTGCAGCATAACCATATTTGTGGATGTCCGCAGATATTGAGGTCACTCCGGGCACGGAGAAGTCAAAAGCAGGGGTTGCGTGGCCTAGTTTTTTTATGAATGGCAACATAAAGCCACCTACACAACAGTCCACATGTAGAGGTAATCGATGTTTTTGAGCTAGTTTCCCCAGGGCAGAAATGTCGTCTATTGTGCCGTAAGGATAATTGGGGGCTGAGCCTACTAGTAAAATCGTATTGCGATTAATTAATTTTTTAACTGCTTTTAAATCTACGGACTTATCTTTATTTAAAGGCGCTCGGATAAGTTCGACGTCAAAATAATGGGCTGCCTTGTCGAATGCTACATGCACTGTTTCTGGAACAATCATGTTTGGGCGATTCAGAAATCTATGCTTTGCCCGCGCACGGTCGCGATAGGTCTTAATGGCAAGTAGAATGCTTTCTGTACCTCCAGATGTTATCGTGCCAACCGTCTTGGAATCGCCTTGCATCAAATTTACACACATTCGAACCACTTCATGTTCGAAACGTCTAAGGCTGCTAAAGGCCATGGGATTTAAATAGTTTTCCGAAAAATAGTTGGAATATGCCTTTTTAATAAAAGCCTCATGCTCTTCATCTTTGTGATAAACAAGGCTCCAAGTTTTACCATCTCTCCAATTCGAGTCTTGCTTCTTGGCTTCTAGCATTTCAGAAAGTAGCAGTTCTCTGTCATAACCTTTGATGGGTAGGGTTCCATTAAAGGGGCTTAGATGCTGTAACTTGTCGGCTTCTTTTTCTTCTATGTGTTGTTGTTCTTTTTCTGCGATTACTGACATGTTGTTTTCCTCAATTTAGGCCTGAAGCTAACTAAAATAGAAAGCCGAATAGTTGAGATAATCCGATTCCTAAGATCCCTCCTAGGGCATAGCCAATAACGCCAGCTGTCATTCCGGATAATAGTAATTGTTGATTATTTAGTGCGACTGCTAGCATGGGCACAAATGGTGGAGAGCAAATGGTGGCGACGGATGTCACAAGGAACGTATCCACATCAATTTTTGCTAATGCGCAGATCAAAGCGTGAATTAACAGCGAACCGAAGACTACTAATAGAACAAATAGCAGCATATCGATATTAAGAGTGCTGAGTAGATCGCCATTAATCATAGAACCCACTACAACGCAGAATACCAGGATGACGTACATTCCCAACTCAAAAGTATATGGAATGTTTCGTATGGGTTTTGAAAACGAAGCGCAAAGGCTTAGTAAGGTCAGCGCGACGATAGTCGTAGAAACTTGTATGGAGCTAGGAAATAATGAAGCAATAGCTACTGATCCTGCCACTATCACTAGTGTAAGCAGGACCGCTGGAATCAGCGAGCCTACAGTGGCTGGATTGAGAAGTTCTTTATAATTGTGGACCGATTCTTGTGAGTTTGTATTGGTCTCAATATCGATGCTGGAAGTTGCTTTAAAAGGGGGAAGCCAAATTAAGAAAATCCTTTGAGCGATCGAAGTGATAAAGATCAAATAACCCGCCGTAATGAGTGTGTCATAGATATGGAGCTGTAAAAACTGGTTATGATCCACATCTAGAGCATCCTTTAATGCAGCCAGGTTAGGTGTTCCGCCCACATAGAGGGCTATATTCAGGCCGACTATCTTCGCGATCGAGTTAATATCATTCTGCCATAGGATACCGGCAATATAGCTACATACTATTACGGCAATAATCGATGACATCAACGCTATAAGTGTGCGTGGAGCGAGTTTCAGCCAGCCCTTAATATCGGAAGAAAAAAGCATTAAGGGTAGAGCTAATGAGATACAAATCGACATTAGATTTTCCTTAAAATTTGGACTGACTTCTAAAGGTGTTAGGTTGAACGAGTAGGCGCCAATCATTCCAGCTAGATAACACAAAATGACCGCACCGATACGATTTAAAAAATCTATCCTGTGACAGCCATAAAGAGCTAAGGATGGAATGCCCAGGAAAAAAACTAAACTGACAATTTGGCCATTCATCGCATGATCATCCACCAAATCAATTTGTGGACCATAGCGCGATATTTTTTCTTATCTAATTTGTTAACTGGGGTGCAGATTCCTTCATGCTCCATTTTCTCGAATGCGTTAACAAATATCTCTGCCTCAATTTCTGGGTCTGTTTTATTAGCAATTTTACAGACTTCGATAACATTCTCGATCAGTCGGGCTCTATGCTTTTTATGTAGCTCTCTCACCAGAGGGTTCTCGATTGCCTCATTAAGAAAAGCTTGCTGAACGGCAATATGGTCGCGTTCGTGCTTAAGGCTATGGATTAAGTAATCGCTGGCTATTTCGGCGAAAACTTCATAAATTTTTTGCCTGCTTTGCTTTGTGAGATTTTTACGTTCCGAAGCGCTCAGTTTCTCTAAGTGCTCATTGGCTAGCTCCAGAAAGTTGGCCATTAAAGACTTGCCGTTCTCCGCAAAGTGGATAAATGCTTCATTTATAAGGTCTTCTTTATCCTTGAAGTAGTAGGTGGTTAAGCGTAATTGTACGCCTGCTTCTTGCGCCACGGCACGGTGTGTCACACCTTGAACACCTGACTGAACAATGACTTGCAGGGTCGCCTCTACAATTTCCTTCTTTCGTTGCTTGCCTTTTTCACTAATCTCGGAGCTCTTCCTAACTTTAGTAGCTTCGCTTTTTGGAGAAGGTTTTGTGCTTTTCTTTGCTTTAACAGGCATTGCTGAGGCTTGCTCCTAATTGGAAAACTCGACTTCGATAAATCGCCATATCACTGACTTGACATTATTCTACAAATGTAGAAT
>JAKSAW010000084.1 GCA_022361455.1 Pseudomonadales bacterium
CTTATTTTCTATTCTATCAGAGCAAATCGCAAGCTTTTTGTACGGTCGTTTCGAATTCAGATAACCTATTGATTCAGCTCAACAATCCTCCACCACATAAGCTTGTATTTCGTTTGTGCAGCTTAAAAGGTCACTGTATAAGCAAGAGGTAAAGTTAAGCTTAAATAGAAATTGGGAAAGCAATGAGAAGTATTATAATTTTTTGTCTATTGATGACAGCAGGTTGTGCTCAGTTACAACAAACAAAATCAGAGCAGCTTGAAAAAGGTGTGCACAGGCTTAGTACCATCGGGAATGTCTTTGCTTCTAAAGAAGAGATGAACAACAAGATTATTGAAAGAGCCTCAAGGATATGCGGCGGTTCCGAAAACGTTGAATATTTAGGTGAGGTGACAGTAGAACCATTTGAACAAGAAACCCATTCTGAAGGTGTTTCTGTAACGGGTAGTTATCAGTTATATAGCCGGCTAATTAAATGCAAGAATGAGCAACAAAACTAATAGTTATTCGTCTTTTTGCGAACTCCCACTCCCAACCAACAAGGCCATTGCATTTGTGCCAAGGGTTTCTGTCAACGCTCAAGTTTAAAGTTGATTTATCGAAAGCTTAATGAGACTTTAGAAGTGTTAAATGTTGCCGAGTTATACGTAGAAAAAAGCTGTTCACCATATATACAGAAAACCACAACAATCTAGCCGAGGGATTGTATGTCTTTTAATAAAACCAAACTAATTGCAGCGATTCGTGACAGTGGTAGTGGCGATTTGATCCATTTCTATGATCAAGGACAAGACGACCGTTTGAATAAAATGGACTTAACTGAAGACGGCTGGTGTCATGGTATGGCCGTAAAGTGGTTAGAGTTTAAAAAGCAAAAAGGCATTGCTGATGAGACATTCTGGCCATGGGTTGCTAGTGATAAAGCCGGGCCGGCCTTCAGATTTATTATGGTCGACCAAACTATACGTTCAAAGGTAGGTAATGCTAAAGATAGCAACGAAAAAACCATTGCCCATCTCAGACGCAAAGGCCCGCTAGCTTACTTAAAAGACCATGATCAATGGGGTACAAACCCACAACCCCAAGCATTAGCCAATGATGTGGTTAATACACCTGGCAATTTTGCGCGCATTGGCATGTATTATATATCTGGTGGTGGCCATGCTATCGCTGCTGTAATCAAGGATAAGCACGTTTGGTTTATGGATCCAAATGCTGGCGAGGTCAAAGTTAAAAAAGAAAATTTCGCAAAATTCTTTAAGAATTTTTGGAAAGTGCGCTACCCCACTAGCCATTTGAAATCTTATTACGTTGAAAAGTATAACGGCTAAAACTTTAATCAATAACCCCCTATCTTGTTACTAGCATCTAACTCCTAACTACTAGTCGGATTTTAGATGCTAGTCGCCAACCCTTGTTTACTGAGCCAACTATTTAAATAGCTTGCAACCTGCTCCCAGCCAGTATCAAGCATCATGTTATGTCCCATGCCAGGAAATAGTTTCATATCGGCATCATATACCGTAGCTGTCTTTCTAATCTCTGTTTCTCCGACCACAACATCATCTGGGGAACCCAATACTAAAAGCGGTATCTTTTGATCTTTGACGTTTCCAATCGTGTTCGAACTTGGGTTAAACAGCAGCATCTCCATATAGGCGCGATAGGAATCAAACTCTATCTTAGGGTGAAGCGTTTGGAGCTCATCTTCTGGAAACGAAGATGAGTAGAAGATCTGCCGATATAAATCTGGTGTCCCGATCATCGCATTAGGATCAAATAGAAGGTTGCTTTTCAATGCTGCCAGAGGATGGCACTTTGTCATTCTCAATGTACCGGCACCCAAGCCTTTTGACCCTACAGCTGCAAGCAGCACTGCCCCAGGCAACGTATTACTAGCGAGATACTCTTGCAGGATCATTCCACCCATGGAATGAGCGATAACAACAGGCGACTCATCCATGGCCTCTATACAATGTTGTAAGTCTTCAACATAATCGCTAACAGGCTTCCACCGCTGTTTGTGTCTACCTAAGCTTCCAGTGTAGCGATTCAATTTCAGGGTAAAACAACAATAGCCTTGATCTACAAAATAGGAAATAAACTTATCCCACACCCAAGGGCCCTGCATATAACCATGCACAAAGAGTAATGGCTTGCTTTCTCTTATTTTGGTTGGTATGTGTTGAACGATCTCAACATTAGTTGACTGTAACTTTTCAACAACTGCATTCATAAATGAATATCTCAAGGCAATGGATGTACAAAGCGAAAACACTTGTATATGTAAACAGAGTACTCTTTCGTGGTGCGCCCGCAACCACAGGCTCTTAGAGAGAGACCTTACTATGAGTTTACGTTGAATTAATTGAAGTAAAATGATCTTTGTCTTTGAAAGAAAATTTAGAGGAAGATAACATCTGAAATTAACGCCTGCTATCAGACGAATTGATTAACCCATTAGCAGTATCGCTAATCAAACGATACTCCTGAAAACAAAAGCGAGTCGAGTTTACATTACTTGGATCCGTTGACTCGGAAAGCGCAGTAAACAACCGTGACTTGTGATCATTCCACAAGGTTGCGAGATCCTTTGATCTGCCCTTATCACCTTGAACAACCGTGTGATCGTCAGTGTCTACAAATGCCTGGCATGACTTGACGATTTTAGTCGGCGTAGGGCCACTACTTTTAAGCGGTACCGACAGGCTATGTGCTTGTGCGCTAATGAATAGAAGAGACAATAGACTAACAGTTGATTTGAACATAATGCAGAATCCCGTTTGTGTGACTCAATGTGAACGACTGTGTTGATAATATTAGATCAGCGCTTTGTTCATTAAATAGTCACTTAACCATTCTGGATGCGTCAAAATACCGGAAACGCCCCTGATAAGTTGTTGCCAGGCAAAAAACGTTTAGTAAGCAGGAAGTTAGAGATTTTCGTACGATACGATCAACCGAGATTGAGAGCGACGCATGAGCAATATATTCATGCTCATCTTTATTACTCTCAATAGGTTATAAAGAGACTGGGCTTGACCTACATTGGAGTACACAAAACCGGTGATGGCTCAAAACCTGACAATTTCTATCTCACCTAACTATTCAATATTCATGCTGAAGCTTGGTCGATGACAAAGGCCAAGGTATAAGACCACTTCGTATAATTGAAATTATATAGGTAGCAATTTATATTGAGGCTACGGAAGAAAGGAGGCACAGCACATAATTATTAAATCAAGCGCGTGGATGTTAGGAACACTAGCCTCTTTTTGCTTAATGGCAATTGGAGCTAGAGAGCTAAGCGACCATTTAGATACACTTCAGATTTTATTTTTTAGAAGTGTCATTGGTTTAATCGTTATCTCTCTAATCATCCTTTGTAGTCGCAAAGTCCATTTGTTTCGATCAGATCGCGTCCCCTTACATAGTTTAAGAAATCTATTTCACTTTGCCGGACAATACGGGTGGTTCCTAGGGATTGGACTCCTGCCACTGGCCGAAGTTTTTGCGCTTGAGTTTACAGTACCTTTTTGGACACTCTTAGTTGCAAGTATTTTTCTAAAAGAACAACTAACTCAACGAAAAGTACTTTCTATCATCTTGGGAATTATGGGTGTTCTAATAATCGTTAAACCAGGAATTGAAATAGTCAGCTATGCATCTTGGATAGTCCTAGGATCTGCCATGTTTTACGCGTTCTCACATACAGCAACCAAGTCGCTTTCCACGAGCGAAGATCCAATGACAATTCTATTCATGATGTGCTTAATTCAACTGCCTATTGGTTTCTTCTTGTCGATAGACGTTTGGCAGAACCCAATTAACGCGCAATGGTTTTGGCTTGTTGTGATTGGTTTGACCGCACTAACGGCTCACTATTGTATGACTAAAGCCATGCAACATGCGGAAGTATCCGTTGTGGTTGTAATAGACTTTATGAGACTTCCTTTAATTGCATTAGTAGGAGTAGCACTCTACTCCGAGAGTTTTGAAATTGGCATTGTATTCGGCGCAGCTCTAATGCTGGTAGGAAATCTCCTCAACTTCATTTCGCCTAAAAAGTTAATTACTAACAGTCAAGGATAATGGGGCTATTCTAGATATCTTCATCAAGATCAGCCTTTAGAGTGACCAGACTTTTGGCATGGCTTGCTGTCTCACGCAAACTATCTCCGCCAGAATCGATAGCGCAATTTCCGGAGGCGTTCTACCGCCAAGATTAAGCCCAGCAGGGCCTTTTATGCGGTTAATTTGAGTATCGCTAATGCCTCTTTCTCTAAGGAGCTCGCAACGCATGCTATGTGTGCTGCGGCTGCCTAAAGCACCAATATAAAAAGCATCTGTTTCAACCGCCTTGCTTAGAATATCCGGCTCCCATTCATGGCTATGGGATAAAGTTACTAACGCACTCCATGGATCTAACAACTCGGCATTGAATGTCGAGTATCTACCGGTGGAACAGGTCAACATCTCTATATCGAACAACTGCGCCATAGCAACAAAGTAATCATAGATAGCACCCTCACCCACTACAACGACACGAGTTCTCGGCGTATAAGTTTTGGTGAAGTTCGACAAATCATTCTCTACCTGAGCACGATTATATTGATAGTTTTTGGTGGTAACTCTAGTCAACTGTTCATTGCTTAGCTGTACTACTTGATGACTACCACCTACCAAATCAGCAGTCCATTCCAACAGGGTTCGATTACTATAAGCTGCAAATAATTGATTAATAAAAGAAGCCTCTGGATTTGGCGTTATTAATACGTCAATACCCGAACCACAGGGCAATTGAATATCGAAATAGTCTGAGGACTTTCCATACCGCACCAAGCGTTGCTGCTTTAAACGTAAACAGCTAAGCGCTTCTTCAATTAATGCACTTTCCAAACATCCACCAGAAATCAAACCCACCGCTTCGCCACTCTCGTTAACCACCATTTGGCTGCCCACCGGCCTGGGTGAGCTACCTTCGTAATTAACCAACGTCACTAATACAGTTGCTAGGGATCGCGAATGCCAGTCATAAAGAGTGGATCGGATATCATCAATAAAGCCAGAGGCGATACCCGAGGGTATCGCTTCCGCTAGCGGATTTACTTCACTTAACGACGCGACATTCATATTCATAACAGCAGCTTCAAGTGGCTTAATTTCCTTTAGACAAACTTGGTCTTCATTGGCAGCGCATAGTTTCGTTCGCCGTCTAGTGCCGCAACCGCATTAGCCAAAGCAGGCGCGATAACAGGCGTGCCAGGTTCACCCACACCGGTTGGCGCTTCTGTCGACGGCACTATATGAACATCAATATTCGGCATCTGGTTCATACGCAATACTTGGTAATCATGGAAATTACTTTCAACCACCTTACCGTTATTAAACGTAATTTCACTAGACAACGCTGGAGCTAAACCAAAACCAATACCTCCTTCCATTTGGGCAGCAATGACATCAGGGTTCACAGGCACACCGCAATCTACAGCACAAATCACTCGCTCTATATGAACACCATTATCTTGCTGTGAAGTTTCCACTACCTGAGCCACATAAGTATTAAAGGATTTGTGTAAAGCAATACCTTTTGCCCGCCCAGCCTTGGCGGGATTAAACCAGCCAGATTTTTCCGCGGCTAAATTCAATACACCCTTGTGGCGTGGCTGGTCTTTTAATAGCCCCAAGCGGAATTTAACTGGGTCCTGATTAGCAGCTTTCGCTAGCTCATCGAGGAAACTCTCCACTGCATAAGCAGTATGAGTTGAACCAACTGCACGCCACCACAACACTGGTACCTGAACTTCGGTGGTGTGCAATTCTACCTGTCGATTAGGAATGGCATAGGGCAAGTGAATCGCACCTTCAACAGAGGTATGGTCAATCCCATTTTGAATTAAGCCTGCGAAAGCCGTACCTGTGACGATTGATTGACCAACAATTCGGTGATGCCAAGCAACGATATTACCTTGCTTATCAATACCTGCGCGCATTTTATGAAAGTACGCTGGGCGGAAGTATCCTGCATGGGTATCATCTTCTCGAGTCCATACCAATTTAATGGGTACACCTTTACCGTACGCCTGCGCAATTTCGGTGGCTTCCACCACATAATCTGAGTGCGAGTTCGCCCGACGACCAAAACTACCACCGGCAAATAAGGTGTTAATCGTCACCTTATCCATGGGGATATCGAGCAGCTTGGAAACCGCCATTTGGTCCCCAGTTTGAACTTGAGCGCCATACCAAAGTTCCGCACTAGCGACAGCACCTCCTTGACTATTAATTTGCACCACGCAATTCATAGGCTCCATAGCGGAATGGGACAAGAACGGAAACTCATAACTGGCTTCTAATATTTTATCTGCCTGTTCGAAACCTTGATTGATATCACCATGTTGTTCCGCTATCGGCCCCGGCTTTTCTGCCAACGTTTTATATTCAGCCATAAGCTCATCAGAGCTTTTGTTAAAGGCTGCACTTTCATCCCAGGATATTTTCAAGGTGTCGCGACCTTTCTTGGCTTGCCAAAAATCTTTGGCTAACACTGCCACACCATTAGAGATTTTAACCACCGCTTCAACGCCGGATACTTTTAACGCTGCGCTATCATCATAGGATTTAAGCTTGGCACCAAATCTAGGTGGATGGGCAACTACTGCGGTGAGCTGATTAGGTAGCTTAACGTCTTGAGTAAACTCAGCTTGACCACGAGTTTTGCCAACATCTTTACGCGCTACATTAGTACCAATAAGCTTGAATTGTTCTGGTGACTTCAAAGCAACTTTTTGCGGTATCGCTTCTTTTGCAGCAAGTGCAGCTAAATCACCGAAACTAGCTTTCTTACCGGATGAATGGCTGACAACTCCGTCATCAACCTTTATGCTTTTCGCTGAAACACCCCAAGATTTAGCTGCGGCATTCACTAACATGGCTCTTGCAGCGGCACCAGCTTCACGCATTTGCATAAAAGCATTAGAGATACCACTACTACCACCCGTTCCTTGAAACTTTCCCCAAGCTAGGTTGGCATACTTTTCTGTATTTGCTTCCGCGCCACGGCATACCACCTGTGACCAAGCAGCATCGAGTTCTTCTGCTACGAGTGTCGCTAATCCAGTAAAACTACCCTGCCCCATTTCAAGGTGTTTGATAGTAACGGTAACCACGTTATCAGCACCAATCGCAACAAATGCATTAGGCTCTAGCATGCCTGATCCTGCTTTAGTAGCGCCGGCATGAACAGCGGGAATACTTAGGCTCAACATTAATCCTGCACTAGACTGCGCACTGGTAATTAAGAACTTTCGTCGACTTAAATTAAGCGCCATGGTGAGTTTCTCCTTCTGCTTCAGTGGCAGTATGGTTGCTACTTGCAACCTTGCTAGCATCATAGAAAATCGGCGAATCTACACTAGCAATGGCCAAATTATCAGACGCTAACTTAATCGCCTTTTTAATACGTACATAGGTATTACAACGGCAAATATTCCCCGACATATAATTGTCGATATCTTTATCGGTTGGCTTGGGGTTTTGTTTCAGCAATGCAGTGGCAGACATGATCTGGCCAGACTGACAATAACCACATTGCACAACCGCTAGCTCCTCCCAGGCATTAGTAATTGCTTGGGACTCTGCACTTAGTTTCGACTCCGTCACGCCTTCAATGGTGGTGATGTTCTGATTCTGTATTCCGCTGGCTGGCATCATACAAGAGCGAACAGGTGTGCCATTTAAATGCACTGTGCAAGCGCCACATTGGGCAATTCCACAACCAAACTTGGTACCGGTTAAATTTAAGTGATCTCGAATCACCCATAACAACGGTGTATCAGGCTCTACATCCACGGTTTGCAACTGGCCATTAACAGTAAAAGACAGTTTCATAATCGGCTCCTCACCGAGTAAAAGTTAGCGTAGGCGTTCTAGGTCGGAACTAGGCGCCACCCCAAAAAAGCGTTTATATTCTCGTGAAAACTGTGAGCTACTTGCATAACCCACACTAGAGGCAGCGGAACTTGCAGTAACGCCGCCTTGCAAAATTAATGATCTTGCTTGATGTAAACGAATATTCTTTAAGTACTGCACCGGTGATAAAGACGTCACCGCTTTAAAATGTTGATGAAAGGATGATGGACTCATATTTGCCATATCCGCTAAAGATTCAATACTGCTGTTTTCTAAATAATTGGACTGCAAGTATTTTAATACTTTGGATATGTGGTGGTAGCGACCACCTTGGAAAGCAACGGCACGTAACGCATTGCCCTGTTCACCTTGCAATATACGGAACATCAATTCTTTTACGTAAAGAGGAATAAGCAACTTAGCATCTTCTGGGTTTTCCAGTGTATCCATAATGCGATGGGCAATGTCACTGATATGCTTATCCATTGGACTGGCCACAGCCGCTTCAGGAAATCCACCATTCACCATGTCGCCATTTGTTTGTGGGTGTTCAACCTTATCCATATCCATCAATAGCTGTGAGATGTCAACCGCATCTATTCGGACACACAATCCAAGAAAAGGTTTCGCCTCCGATGCTTCGGAAACCTCGCACACAAAAGGCATAGGCAACGACATAACCAAGTAATTATCGGGGTCATAGATAAATTTTTGATCACCCAGAAAGCCACATTTTTGGCCCTGCCCCACAATCACAATACAGGGGTCGTACACCACCGGTTGCGCCTTTTCTGGGGACGAAGCTCGAAACAAATTGATATAAGGGGTGGCCGTTTCGGTAATACCGTCTTGCTGAGTGTACTTCGCAATCTTCTTGGCCAAGGTACCCGACTTCACACGCAACTCCCGTTAAGATAGTGCACTGATACTAATACCTATTCGCTCACCGCAATATAGCAACTCGAAGAATTTGGAGGATTAGGCAAGAAACACGTACGAATATAATAGTCGCAACTGGCAGGCTGCTCCAGGGAGTCTAGCTATCGATAAGGTTACTGTCATAAGTGTCAATCAGCTGAACTATTTACTAACCCCAACTCCACCGCTTTTAAGGATGCTTCTGCACGAGAGGACACATTGAGCTTGCGATAAGCGCTCTTAACATAACCAGATGCTGTATTGGGGGTGATCTCCAACATCTTGGCAATTTCCTTAGTGGTTATGCCTTTTGCCAATAAGGTAATAACTTCTTCTTCGCGATTGGAAAGCATGGACTCAACTTTCACGGGTTCAACAACGGCAGTTTTCACTAATGCCTGTTGTTGGTAGAAGGTCAGCAGACGCCGAGCAATACCTGGCGATAAAGGCGGATCACCGCGGGTAATACCTTTCAATTTTTCAATCAACTGTTCTTGAGGCTGATCTTTTAACAGATAACCATGAGCGCCAGCTTGAATCGCTTTAAACAGATGATCGTCGTCATCAAAGATAGTGCTCATCACAATATAACCGACAGTATTACGCGCCACCATTTCCGTTACTAAATCTATCCCAGAGCCATCTGGCAAATTAATATCCACCAATGCGATATTAAACTGATGGTTTTGTATGGCTTCTCTAGCCTGTTCAATCGTTTCGGCTAAATGAATATCCACCCCCGGAAATGCACCTTCAATTACCTCGCGCATCCATGCTTGGGTTTGTTCGTGATCTTCAATAAGTAAGGCCGTTTTCATGACATTTCCTTTAAATGAGAGGTTAAGGGAATGGACACTGAAACACAGCATTGGCCGGCATCTACTTGCCAATTTACTGAACCAAATAAATCCTTAACCCTGCGCTGAATACTATGCAGCCCTTTACCGAGCTCCCATTGATTACTATCTAATGCAACGTTTTGATTGATGACTTGCATGCTTAGTGTTTGCTCACTAAATGAGAAGTTTATACTAATTGGAAAGACTAATTCTTTGTCATTGATAGCCTTCTTACTTGCTCGTGAATCCACAAGAACTGCATGCTTAACGGCATTAGCGACCAACTCACGGAGAATACGTGATAGCTGCAACCATTGTCCTCCAGTTAATGATAGTTGAGGATCTATTCCATCATCACACCAATCAACTTCACCACCCGCCGCTTCAATCATTTGCGATATTTCATAACGCCAATTTGCGAGTGCATCGGTTAATAAGCGATGCTGATTGTCATCCATGGAATAAACAATCTCGCGAAGATTCTTAAGGCACTTTTGCGCCTGTTCTCTTTCCTGCGGTTGATTCACCAAATGAACTAACCCTAATAAATCAGGTGCCACCTCATCGTGTAGATCTCTCATAATACGCTGACGCTCGGCTACCAATGTCGCTTCTCGTTCTTGATGAAGCTTATCGATATTTTGTGAGTGCGCTAAGAAGTTGGCGACAAAATGGCTATCGCTTTCATGAAACACTTTCTGCCCCATTTGCTTACCGACAATTTCGTAGCTGTTTAATTCGTCTTGATGCTCCAAAGTCACCATGAGCTTTAACCCAGATTCTTCGATACAGGGTTTAGATACTCGACGCTCAACAACATTAATTGAGAGCGGTGAATACAGTACTCGCAACATCTCAATTTCTGGCGGCTGATTTTCTAGATTAGGATCAATTTCTTGATTACTAGTTGGCTCCACCAGCATATTTGCCAATGCAATATCTCTTCCGTTATCGCCTGCTATAAAACTCCAAAATCGGCTTCTCGCCAACAAATAAAGCCAAAAGCAAATAACAGCTAACAAACCAAACCCCAAAGCTGCTTGTGCACCTAACAACGCAATGGCCAATAAGTCCAATAGGATAACTGCGATCGCCAAAAGAATATTGAAACAAGCTTTTAGCCACCAACGTTCAACAGCAAACAGCCCACCATAGTGAACCCCTAGCACAAAGCCCAGAAACACTAACAGACAAAAGGTATTGGCTAACCAAGTGGAAACAAATGGCTGCCCCCAAATCAATATGGGCACAATATAAACTACTAGTGTTAAACCCAACCCAGCTAAAACAGAGTTAACCAGCCACAAAAAAAGTAGCTTCTGTTGAGGGTTGTTTTTACAACATGCCCATTGCAATCGCAGCAATATAAAGGTGAAGGTAGCCAGAATAATAGCGGGAAAATAAAATAAACTAATCGGCCATTCGATCCATTGCAATAACTCGTTGCTCCATACAGCAACGGGAACCGTACTCAGCCAAAGGACTAATTTAGGCTTTTGAATGGGATTGGGATAAAACCAAAAGAGCATTGCAAAGCTATAAACAAATAAGATACCACCAAAATGATTGGTATGTAGCAAGCATTCAAACACCTCACTATGCATCGCAAATTCACGAGAGGCATAAACAGATTGTGACACTTGCATGATATAGCAACCAATGCCACCCACGGCTAATATACGAGTAACCGCCTTTTTACGGTGATAAACCCAAAACGCCATGCCCGTTAACATAGCTAAGGTGCCATAGGCCTGCAGCATCCAAAAAGTGATTGGCAAGTCACTTAAATTTCTATCCCGGCGCTGTAAATTCACTTGCTCATTATCTACCGTTAACAATGTGACCGAGTTGTTACCAGCAAAGATATCGAACAGTTGTTGTTGGGTATGAAAATACTGAGTGAGCTCGGCAAAGCTGCGAATAAAATCTGGATCATCACTCAAATGTTTTGGTGTTATAGGAACCAGACTATCGCCTACTAACACACCCTTAATGTGCTTGAAGATTGATTCTTCTTGTGAAGATTTTTCCGCTGAAATTAATACACTTAAGTGTTTTCCATCTACTTTAACTTGGCTAGCATAGTAAGGAAGTTGTGATAGGTACTGACTACTGGCAAACAAAACCATGAGCGATACAAAGCAAGCCAGCATCAACACGTTTTGAGGTGCCAACCAAAACCGGGTAAGTAGCGGAAAATACTGCTTCGGATTATGTATTAAGTTATTTATTGTTATTTTTGTCTTCAATGGCCCCATACCAAAAGCGTTAGTTTTGTGTTTGTTGGGTGCTTCAGCCTAGCAGCTTAATGTATCAATAATTGCACAATAATAAACCCCCTCATTGAGTGTTTGAGATCGGCTGATCTGGTTAGCTTGCATATTCCCAATCCTAGCTATACTTATTTCGTTGCACTCAGTTCCTAACAATTGGTCCACAGAATAGGGAGATTAAAATGGCGCTAACTAATTTCGCACAACCCACCTGGAGCATCACCCCCGAACAAGGTCAACAATTAAACTCCGTTGCTTTTGACGCCGCGGGGAAAAACATTGTGACCGGCACCTCGCAAGAATACGGTAACACCAATGTGGATGTGTATTGTTATCAAACAGATGGCCAAAACGTTACCTTAAGCTGGAAACAAACCATTGCCAGCGATGTTCAATATGGCACGTTTTGGGTAGCCATGGCAGACCTGGGCCAATACTGTGCTGCCGCCGGACACACCGCTTCCGACAATGGTTATATCTACGTTTATGATGTGCAAAATAGCGGTACAGTTGTTGGGGAATTTAATTATGACTCGCGAGTAAGTGAAATTGAGCTTACTCCTGCAGGTGATTACTTTATTGCTGTTCAAGGCGTGAACGTTATTCTGGGCAAAAACAACGCTGGCAGTTTTACTGCCACTGAAGATGCTCTACCCAGCGGCGCGTATATGCGCACTTGTGGAATCTCCACCAATTCAACTTACGCAGTGGCTGCTGGCGCTATCTATAGCACTGAAAGCAAAGCAGACGATGAAAGCAGCGCTCCAACTGGTGTTATTTGCGTTTATCAAAACAATGGCGGCAGTTTCACGCGCCTCAACACGATCGCAATGCCGCATGAAATTTTACGCGTCGCCATGACTGATGATGGAAACTATTTTGTCGCCACCGATGATAATGGCCACGTTCACTTTTTTAGCAGCACCAGCACCACCGCTACGTGGAGCTATACCCCCGCGTATGCCTGTGATTTAACTTATGCCGCAGCTATTGCCTATGACACCAACCAAGATGTATTGGTCGGTGTAGGTACAAACATTTCTGTGACGACGCAAGTTCAATCTGAACAAGCGAGCGCGTTTACCGTTCAACCTGGTTTGATCTATGTGCTAAAAGATGTGTCCGATGCACCGCAAGTGTTATGGCAACAACGCATTGAATACCCACCAAATCCTGGTTTAAATTTTGATGTGAGCGCAAAATATCTCACCTGTGCGACCGGGCAACCTTACGACACTCAAAACGAAACTATTGGTAGTTTTTATTTATTTGATGCTGCTACTGGTTTTCAATACTGGCGTTACGATACCAGCATTATGAACTGGCCAATGAATATTAACGCTCAAGCCACCGCCTGTGTGGGTGGTAGCGATAGTGGTACTCTCTATTATTGGGGCCAGCCGGATAACAGCTAAATTAAGCTACTACTCCTAGCTGTGCTATTCAATACCGCGAGAAGTGGGCGCATTAGATTCTTTGAGCTTCTTAAGCATTTTATCTAATGTGTCCTCTACTTTGGGCGCCAACAAAGTCACCCCTGCATTGAAGAACATTTTTATAATGCTTAAAGCCACGAACAAGAACAAAGCCGCTATCGCCAAGCCAGAAACTTTGAACAAACCAACCGGTAACTCTAGCTCACCATTTGCAGCCTTAATGATTCGTTCCTCTGCCGGTAATTCGGCGAGCATTTGATAAAGCGGGAATAATTCTGGTTGCACGCTAAAGTTTGAGATCCACACAAAGCCATAAACCAATAACCAAATAGACGCTACGATAAATACCAACCCAAGAGCCTGTCGCATAAGATTCTTCACTTTGTTTAAATATAAAAAAACGCGGCTTGAATTTAATCACGCCGCGTCTTCTTTCGCTAGTAGCTAGTGCTCAATCTAGATTATTTACGCTTGAATCGACGAATACCCGCGATACCAGCAATCACGATCAACATTTCGACTAAAGCACCGCCATATCGCTTCAACACAAAGTTATTAGAAGAAGTAGTGTCAGCTAAATCACTTGCCACAGAACCAGTAAAATTCATTTTAAGCTTTTCATTAGCTACGGGAGTCACGAATTCGAGTAACACGGTGGCAGACTCTCCTACTGCTAGATCTCCCAAGTTACAGCTTAGGCCATTACCACTACAGGAACCTTGCGAGGCAGTCGCAGTAACAAAAGACGCTTCGAATGGGAATTGGCTAGTAAGCACTACATTGGTTGCATCTAAGTCGCCCAAATTAGTAACTTTCGCTTGGTAGCGGATCGCGCCTTGGGTGTCATCGATTTCCTGGTACTTACCATTTTTGCCGGTAAGCTTTAATTCAAGGTCAGTAACATCGCTAGGATCTTCAATGCCTAACGCGACTAAAACAGCTTGTGTCGCATCCGCGATACCCACACCACAGCCTTCACAGCTGGCTGGGAATGAGCGCGCAGTCGACTTAATAATTTCTTCCACTTGATCTGGAGTGATATCACTATCGGCGCTGTAAAGTAATGCGGCTAAGCCAGCAATATGCGGCGTAGCCATGCTGGTGCCTTGGTAAAACAAATAGTTGTCTGAACCCGGGCCATTGTAGCCAGAATTTGAAGTCGACAGGATACCGTTAGAATCATTGCTACTAAATTGCGCACCACCTGGAGCAGCTACATCAACGACTGAACCATAGTTAGAGTAATAGGCTCGGCCGCCACTGCGATTAGAAGCGGCTACGGTAAGAACACCACCACAGTTCGCCGGTGGATATAAATTCGCATTATCATTATCGTTACCTGCTGCAACGACAACGGTTGCACCAGCATCGCGAGCAGCTTGAATCGCGTTAGAATAAGTCATGGTACAGCTAGAGGGTAATCCACCCCCTAAGCTCAGATTAATAACATCTGCAGGATTGGCGTTATTGGGCACACCAGAAACAGCGTAACCAGCCGACCACATAATCGCATCCGCAATATCTGATACGTAACCACCGCACTTACCAAGCACACGCACTGGAACCACTTTAGCTTGGCCTGCAACACCCGCTACACCTATACCGTTATTCGAAACGGCAGCAACGGTACCCGCCACATGAGTACCATGCCACGAGCTTGCCATATCTTCAGTAGGGTAACCGCCACCACATTCACCGGCATTCACTTGATCACCTGGATCAAGAGCATCTGAATCGCGACCATTGCCATCGTTGGCCATGGTTACGTCTGATACAAAATCATAACCCGGTAAAATATTTGCAGCTAAATCAGCATGATTGCGGTAACCAGTATCTAGCACTGCAACAACAGCGCCACTACCCTGGGTATAGTCCCAAGCGTTAGGAAGATTTAAGCCGCCATTGGCCTCGTAATAATGCCACTGCTCTCCGTAGCGAGAATCGTTTGGTACCGCTTGCGGAAGCATTAATAAATCGGGTTCTGCGTATTCAACTGCTGGATCTGCAATAAAACTGTCGATCGCATTGAATACATCATCCATGGACTTGTCATTACCAAGGGTAACGACTTGGCCACCATCACGAAGAGTGCGCAATGCTTTAAGGTCCATACCAGAACGTTGTGCTGCGACTTTAACAACGCTGGCACGCATAGCTGTGCGAGCCTTGGGGACCAGAGTTGCTGGTTCAGCTTTATACTTAACAATGATTCGATTGGTAGTTGGTGCCACACTGGCGTTGGCGGGAACAGCGCTAGCGAGCGCTAATGACATTCCTAGAGCACCCAATAAAAATGAAGAACGGCGTTGCATTGGAAAATACCTTTTAATTCTATTTTTATGTTTCTGATTTAATTATTTTTAATTTAAGAGCGCAGATTACAAAGGGCAGAATTAACGTACTCAGTCCCTAACATCTGAATAGGTATAGCCCTAAGAAAACCAATCACTTGATTAGTAGCGCTTCCGTTCGTTTCTGCGTCAATATCAATACCGAACGTAAGCCTAAGTTAACACAAATGAAACGGACGTATCATTAGTAGATTTGTAAACCCAAACCAAAATAGGCGAAACACACCTAAGCAATTGTTTTATATTGAATTATTAACCCTCTAAAGAACTAAATAAGTGGTAGACAGGATGTTCATGTTACCAGTGTAAATGGTCAAGTTACCGGACTCATAGCCAGGCGAGTCGCTATTAGTGATTTTGACTAAGCAATTGAATGTGTCGAGACAGAGAGTCACTAAGAACATCCAACTTCAATGGCTTCGCCAAAAAGTCATCCATGCCCAACTCAAAGCAACGCGCTTTATCTTGATCCATGACGTTCGCCGTTACCGCAATGATAGGAATATTTTGAAAATCTGTTTGTGAATTTCTAATCTGTTCAGTACAACAAAAGCCATCCATCACTGGCATTTGCAGATCCATCAGCACTAAAGAGTATTCGTGCTTAGCAATGAGCTCGAGCGCTTCCTGCCCGTGATTTGCAACGTCACTGGTTAGACCCAGCTTACTCAGCATCTTCACTATGACTTTTTGATTAACGACATTATCTTCAACAACCAACACGGGTAGCTCAGGAGATGCTAACTTTTCAAACAAAACGGGTGCTTGAGGTTCACTAGCCTCGATGGGAATACGCAGTGTAAAGTGACTACCCTCTTCTACTTTTGATTGCAGTGTGAGACTACCACTTAACATTTCGGCAAGGCGACGGCAGATAGATAGACCAATACCAATTCCAGTATGACGCCGAGTAAAGCCCCCCTCTAATTGCCGAAAAGGATCAAAAATAATGGATTGTTTATCTTGTGGTATTCCGGGTCCCGTATCAGAGACCGTGGCAAGCAACCATAATTTGTCATCCGTGCGATCTATAGTTACTGATATTTTCACCGACCCTTGATCGGTGAATTTAACAGCATTACCTAATAGTTTGGTAAGAATAACCGTCAGCTTACGGGGATCTACTCTGATCCAATCAGGAACTTGATCATCAAGTTCATAGCTAAACTCAAGCCCTTTCTCACGGCATAGCTCACCGTAATAGTCATCCAAACGTTTTAAAGATGCTTTTACATCTGAGCTAACCGGCTTCACATTTATCTGCCCCGACTGCAGCTCAGTATGTATCAATATATCGTCCACCAAGCGCATCATATCGTTAGCACCTGAGCGGATGATCTTTAAGGGCTGATCTAGTTCTTCATTATTACTCTTGGCCACCTCTACACCGCCCATAATGGCATTCATTGGGGTTCGTAATTCGTGGCTTATAGATGTGATAAAATCGTTCTTTAATTGCATGTTAGATTCGAAAGATTTAATGGCTTGATTTTGTGCGGCCATCTTTTCTTTGCGAAGAGAATTAATTCTATCGGCTAATCCTAACGATAGTAATACAACTTCTATAGCAGAACCGATTTGAACACTGCGTTCGATTACCCAGACAGTGGGCAGCAACCCTGAAATCTTTAAGCTAAATACAATTAATGAAACTAGTAATACTCCCCATGCAAGCAAGAAGAAACGCGCCGGACCATAACCTGAACGCCAACTCTGTATTCCCGCGACAATACCAATAGACGCCGCGGGCGTACCAAAACCCACGACAAATAAAATGCCAAGGGAATAGTTATAAGTAAAACTAACCGCAATTGTGATCAACATGGTGACCACATAAACTTTCATTATTTTGTCAAACCAAGGCAGTCCTTTCTTAACTTCCAAGAATGAACAAACAAAGAAAGCCATAAAGATGGTCCAAATACTGGTGGAAACAATAATGGCTTGATTAGCGAACTTCGGCGAGTTAGGCCAAAAGTATTGATAAGCTAGTCCGTAGTAGATAAATAGCCAAAGGGAGAAAAATAAAATATAACTGACGTAATACAAATAAGTCTTATCGCGTATCGATAAGTAGATAAATAAATTATACAGTGCCATCACAATCATGATGCCAAAGTACAACCCTAAACCTAGATGCCTAGTTCCATGCTCCGTAGTAAATTCGAGACTGTCCCATAAAATGATGGGCGCTGGCTCATGAAGACCATCCGCAGTGTCTAAGCGAACATAAACCTGGCGTTCAGTTCTGGCTGGTAGATCTAGATAAAAAAGAAAATTTCGATAGTCAATTTGTCGGGTATCAAAAACGCGACGATCACCGGTACTCACCGTAGAAACGATCAGGCCATTATCTACAACGTAGTAGTCAATATAATCTTGAAGCGGGAATGCCAGTTCGAATAGCCAGATTTTATCAGTTGGAATCAGAGACTGAATATCAAAACGCAACCAAAACACGCTGTCAGAAAAAGAGAAATTAAGTGTTTGGCTGGTATTTTTTTTCCACTCTAGGCTGTGCTTGCCTGAAACAATGTTGCTTATGTCCAATTGGCCATCAACGTCTTCTAAATAATCAGCATACAATCCCAAATCGAGGCGTTTAGTAGCCGCATCTAATATCACCTTTTCGGCAAACACGTTTACCGAAAAAATCATAAACATAAGAAAACATATCGAGACTTTACCCATTAACCCCGGCCTATCGGCAAAAATGCACGTAAGAGTATGAATTATAGTTGATTCAAAGGGAGTCTCCCCTTTATTCAAGGGGATGATAGAAATTTAAAAAGAGGCAAGTTCTGGAAAATCTGCTAGCTGTGATAGGGCTTGGGGTAACGCTTGGAAAGACCAGACATCATCGCCGATCTGCACTATCAAACCTTTGCCATGTAAATATCGGAGCAGTGCAAAAACCTGCCCTACCACCAAAGATATTGTCCACGTTTTTTCAGACTTTGGCAGAATTGCTGCGATGCTTTCGTAAGCGGTTTTAGGCTCATCATTGAGAAATTTAAGCAGGCGAACTAAACGTTTACGATGAAACTGTACGATTTGATTGATACGTTTTTGTAGATCTGAAAATGGCATGCCATGACTGGGCATAAGCAGTTGCGCAGGAATGACTTTCAATTCAAGGAGCGAATCTAGATATAATTGCAGTGGATTTTCATCACTACCCCACCACACGCTAATGTTTGGGAAGATACTGGGCAATATTTGGTCCCCAGTGATCATATAACCCTTATCGGCCTGATAAAAACAAACATTACAAGGTGTGTGCCCATAACTGAAGAGCACCTGCCAAGTATCACCTGCCCACTCAAATCGCTGATTGCTTTCGATAGTATGAATCGGCGTATCTTCAAAATCACTGGTGCCCATGCGGAAGCCTTTAAACATGGAGAGGATATTATTAAAGTGTTCCTCAGGTACTCCCCATTGGGCAAAAAATGCTGACATTTCATTTTCATGTTTGCAACTACGACGCCATAGACGTTTTACCGCATCCTCTTCTGCTTCTGCCATCCACACCTGAGCATTGGTTTGCTGCCATAGCCATTCAGCTTTACCGCTGTGATCCGGGTGAGTATGGGTCAGCATAATTTGTTTGATACCCCTACTGCCCAGCTCGCTGTCTAAAAAGCTTTTCCAAGCCGCTTCACAATCAGGACCAATATGACCGCTATCAAACACCACAAAGCCGTCGTCATCTTCCAATAGATAGGTATGTACATGTCCGGGATGAAAAGACATCGGCATGCTAAGAATATAAATCCGCTCAGCAATTTGAACTGGCTCACTTAAGCGCGGCTCGTTGAGAAAAATAGGAAATTTACTTTGAGTTGTCGAAGAGGACGATGAGCGTGTTGGCGGTTTTATCAAAGCAGCGACCTCGCAATTGAGTTACTTATTTATATACCCCTGGGTAGGGTGCATCTCAATGGCAAAATCGCTACTTTATTTAGACGTTTTGGTCAGTGTATTACTTCTCTTCTGGGCCGAAGTACTTAGAGATCACTTGAAACCAGGTTAAGTACGCCATATCGCCCTCGATTTTTAGCAGACCATCGCGTATCGCATAGATAAATACAGTTTTATCTTCTGGGCGTTCACCCATGGTCTTGATTAACTGCAATGCTTCTTTAGCGTTGTTAAAAACGAACGCCATGGTGGGATTATCATGCACTCTTGCTTTTGAACTGGTTTGACCCTCATCAAACGCATAGTAACGCTGTACTTTTTGATCCTTAGTTTTAAATTGCAGTACCACTTTGTAGTCACCCATGGCCTTTTTAAATCCTTCGCTGTTCTTTGCTAAGGAATCAATACGCCACGCCAATATCCACAATAAAAATCGAAAAATCATAGTCTCTCCCCCTATGAAGCTATCAACAAGCTCTGCCTATATAAACATTAGCCAGAATGGCTATTGTTCTTGGTAGCGCTTACCAAATGTTGCTGGTAGCAAGTAGCCGCAATCGCGCAATCAATAGTCGCTGTAAGTAGTTGCCATTCAGATTAGATAAGTATACGATGTATACCAAAAATAGCTAGCGTTAATCGCTGAAGAATAAAAACCATTGATAATCATTGGGTTACCTAGGTAACTAGCAAATCATTTCAATGGCAGGAGGGAACATGACTGATTTTAACAAGCCCACCATGATTGCCACCAACGGCATTAACATGGCCATATATGAGGAAAAACCCGCTGCCGATGCACACCCTTTCCCCATTGTGTTGGTACACGGCATGCCTGAACTGGCTTATTCTTGGCGACACCAAATGGAGCCATTAGCTCAAGCTGGCTTTCATGTCATCGCCCCAGATGTGCGCGGCGTTGGTCATACGGACTCCCCACCCAATAAAGAAGACTATAAGCTTGAGAATCGCTTAAAGGATCTATGCGGTATTCTTGATCACTATGGGTATGAAAAGGCGATTTTTGTAGGCCACGATTTCGGTGGCGCTATTATTTGGGGCATGGGTCTATACCATCCTGATCGTGTAGCAGGATTGATATCCATGAATTCACCCTTCTTGGATATGCCAATCAATCCTGTAGAGTTGTACGCGATTCTCTACGGACCAAAAAATTACTTTGCTTATTTCCAAACTCAGGAATGTGAAGATAAATTCAACAGTGATCCTGCCCGTACTTTCCGCTTTTATATGCGCAAAGACGTTGGCGAAGGCACCAACCTTTCACGCAATAAACGCCACGATCCAGAAAGCATGTCCCATGTACATTGGATACATGATGATGAAAGCACCTGGCCCGGCGTTTTGGTGGAATCCGAAGAAGATATTAATTTTTACGCCGAGTCTTATAAGAAACATGGATTCGGCCCAGCGCTGAACTGGTACCGCTGCCTGCCTTATGACTTTGAATATCAGAAAAATGCCTTTCCCAATGGTCTACCCAAGATCAAGCAACCAGTGCTGGCCGTTGGTGGTGAGGTAGATTTTATCGCATCCCATGTGTTCTACGATAACTTAGGGGACTACTGCGAGGACTGGGAAAAAACCGTTATTCCGGCCTGTGGACACTGGTCTCAACAAGAGAAACCTGAAGAGGTTAACCGCACACTCATTGGCTGGCTCAAAAAGCGTTTCCCCATCAGCGCCAATCCCACTTCCGCTAATCAAAAGAAGATTGAAAACACAGAAGCCAGCGTTGCCTAACCTCTAAACAGATCTAGACATTAGTTCGATTTCTCAAAAGCCCGATTGTTCCATACACGGGCTTTTGTTTTAGCTTGCATATCTTTGCTAAGTTTCTATGCTGGCAGTTAAATTGCCAGTATCTCTAGATTGTTAGGAGCTCGATCTTATGTTGCATCATGCAGTTGCAACCCGTGCCATCGTATTCTTTTTAACCTGCCTAGTATGCTCTACATCAGTGCAAGCGGAAGGAAAAAAACCAAAAAAAGAACGACCACCCACTAGTGTGATCGCTGGCTTCCCCATGAGTGAAATGGTGTCCGATAATATCGAGGCGCTAGGCACTTTAAACGCCAATGAATCAGTCAATATCACCGTGCACCTGGCAGAGATCGTAAGCAAGATTCATTTTGAAGAAGGTCAACGGGTCACCAAGGGTGAAGTCTTGATTGAAATGGAAAATGCTGAAGAACAAGCTCAATTGCGTGAAGCAAAATACACTCTTGAAGAAGCACGAAGCCAGCGAGATCGAATCAAGGCCATTGCCAAGCGTGGTGATGCATCCCAATCACTGCTCGACGAACGTCAAAGAGAATACAATGTTGCCAATGCTCGCCTTGCCGCGTTGCAATCGCGCTTAGATGACCGCTTAGTAAAAGCACCTTTTACGGGTTTGGTTGGGCTAAGACATATCAGCCCTGGCGCATACTTGGCACCAGGTGATGTGATCACCACGCTAATTGATGATGCGGCAATGAAATTGGATTTTAGTGTACCCTCCATCTACCTTGCTGAACTCGAGAAAGGCATGGCCATTACTGCAAAAACACCCGCATTTGCGGACAAACCATTTGCAGGAAATATTAGCAGCATTGATAACCGCATTGATCCAGTTTCGCGCTCGGTAAAGGTTCGAGCGATCCTGCCAAATCCCGATGGCTTGCTGAAACCAGGTTTGTTAATGGAAGTCGCACTGAAGACCAATCCCCGACAAACCTTAACGATTCCAGAAGAAGCCCTAGTACCCAAAGCGCGTGAATACTTCGTTGCCGTTATTACCGAGCAAGATGGCAAAACAACCGCGTCCCAAGTTGCAGTCGCTATTGGTTCGCGATGGAAGGGGAAAGTCGAAATCTTATCAGGATTATCTGAAGACGATCGTATCGTGTTAGAAGGCGCAGACAAAATCAGACCTAACAGCAATATCAAAATCCTTTCATCTATCCGCAAGCCATCCCAAGGGGCAAACTAATGCTGCTGTCAGATGTATCGGTTAAGCGACCTGTCTTTGCGTCTGTTATTTCACTGATTCTGATTGCTTTTGGCCTAGTGGCTTTTGATCGCCTGCCCCTACGTGAGTATCCGCAAATTGATCCGCCGATCGTAACTGTTTCCACGGGCTACCCCGGCGCCGCAGCAAACGTGGTG
Source organism: Pseudomonadales bacterium (assembly GCA_022361455.1). Classification (GTDB taxonomy): domain Bacteria; phylum Pseudomonadota; class Gammaproteobacteria; order Pseudomonadales; family Ketobacteraceae. Next base: position 22,824 of record JAKSAW010000084.1, read on the forward strand.
GAAACCCGTATCACTAAAATCATTGAAGATCGCATTGCAGGTGTTGAGGGCATTCGACATGTATCGTCGGTGAGTAGAGATGGCAATTCCAGCATCAGTATTGAGTTTGATATTTCCCGCGATATCGACGCCGCTGCCAATGATGTGCGCGATCGCGTAGCAGGCATTTCAAATAATCTACCTGAAGAAGCTGATCCTCCTGAAGTACAAAAATCCACTGGCGACGACAACGTTATTATGTGGCTTAACCTAGTGGGCGAAGGCATGAATATGGCGGAACTCACAGATTATGCTGAGCGCTATTTAATAGATCGCTTTTCAGTGTTAGATGGTGTTGCTCGTATTCGTATTGGTGGTGCGCAACGCTATGCCATGCGCGTATGGCTGGACCGAAACTTAATGGCCGCCCGAGGTTTAACCGCTAACGATATAGAGTCAGCATTAAGATCAGAGAATGTTGAGCTACCTGCAGGTGCTATTGAAAGTAAAAATCGCTTATTCACTGTTAGGGTACAACGTTCGTTTCGCTCCGCGGAGGATTTTGCCAATCTAGTGATTGCTCGCGGTGATGATGATTACTTAGTGCGACTGGGTGATGTTGCGCGCGTTGAAAAAGGCACCGAAGAAGAACGCAACCTGTTTCGCGGTAATGGTATTCCTCAAGTTGGCATTGGCATTATCAAGCAATCCACCGCCAACACCATCGAGGTTACCCGACTTGCAAAAATAGAGCGTGATCGAGTGAATGCCACCCTTCCCGATCATATGGAATTAAAGCAAAGTTATGACTCTTCGATTTTCGTTGAAGGAGCCATTGAGCAAGTTTATCTAACGTTAGCGATTGCCATTGGACTGGTCATTTTTACGATCTATTTATTTTTAGGCAGTGCCCGCGCCATGATAGTACCAGCGGTAACGGTACCGGTTTCTATTATTGCCACGGCCATAGCATTATTAATCTTGGGCTTTTCCGTTAACCTTTTAACATTACTAGCGCTGGTGCTTGCGATCGGCCTCGTGGTCGATGATGCGATCGTTGTGTTAGAAAACATTGTGCGTCGCATGCAAGAATATAACGAACCACCACTACTAGCTGCTTACAGAGGCGCCAAACAAGTCGGCTTTGCTGTTATCGCCACCACATTAGTGCTAGTTGCTGTGTTTGTTCCCATTGCCTTTTTACAGGGTGATATTGGTCGATTGTTTTCTGAGTTCGCTCTAACCATGACCGCTGCCGTATGCTTTTCATCTCTAATCGCACTTACTCTTTCGCCAATGCTGGCTTCAAAGCTGTTAAAACAAGATGCGAATCCTAGCTTTGTGGTGCGCGGTATCGACGCTGGCTTTAGCTGGCTGCGATCTGGTTACACCCATGCTATTAAGTTCTGCTTGAAATGGCCGTTGTTAGTCGTGGTTGTGTTTTTAGGTCTATTGGCGTCGAGTTATTTACTGTTTAAGGAAGTACCATCGGAATATGCACCCAAAGAGGATCGCGGCGCATTCTTTATCATGGTTACTGGCCCACAAGGGGCGACCTATGAATACATGGAAAAGTACATGACGGAAATCGAAAGTCGCATGATGCCCTATGTAGAATCAGAGGAAATCATTCGCCTTTTAGTGCGATCACCCATTGGTTTTGGCAATGTCGAAAACTTCAATCGCGCCGCTATCATTGTTTTGCTCAACACCTGGGAAAATCGCCGCAATGCATTCACGATCATGAATGAGATTCGAGGCAAGCTGAGTGATTTACCCGGTATTCGCGCTTTCCCAATTATGCGTCAGGGTTTCGGTGGCCGTGTACAAAAGCCGGTACAATTTGTTATTGGTGGCGGAACCTATGAACAGCTAGCTCAGTGGCGTGACACCTTGATGGAAAAAATTAACGCCGACAATCCAGGCTTAGTGGGCATGGATTGGGATTACAAAGAAACCCAACCGCAATTAAAAGTACATATTGATTACAATCGTGCTGCAGATTTAGGGGTATCTATTAGCAACATCGGTAGAACTCTGGAGACCATGCTGGGTTCACGAAGAGTCACCACTTATATCGATCAAGGTGAAGAATACGACGTCATTCTAGAAGGCGAACGTAACGAACAACGCACACCCACCAGTTTGCAAAACATCTATGTTAAGTCTCAAAAGTTAGATCAACTAGTACCACTATCGCAGTTTGTTAGCCTTGAAGAGTTTGCCGATTCTAATGCACTTAACCGCTACAACCGCGTACGCGCGCTAACGTTGTCAGCTAACTTAGATGAAAATCTACAATTGGGCGATGCTCTAACATTTCTAGAGCAACAGGTGCGCACTCACCTGCCTAGCGATGTGATTATTGATTACAAAGGCCAGTCTCGAGACTTTAAATACTCGGGGGATAGTGTGATCTTTATCTTTGTACTGGGATTATTGGTTACCTTCCTGGTACTAGCCGCGCAGTTCGAAAGCTATGTGCATCCATTTATTATTATGTTGACCGTTCCATTGGCTATGGCCGGCGGTTTAATGGGTTTGTATATCACGGATAGCACGCTCAACATCTACTCCCAGATTGGATTAATCATGTTGGTAGGCCTGGCCGCAAAAAACGGTATTTTAATCGTGGAGTTCGCAAATCAGCTGCGCGATGAGGGCATGCATTTTAAAGAAGCGATTCTCGAATCAACTCAAGTTCGCTTCCGTCCAATCGTGATTACCGGCATTACTACTGCCGCCGGATCAGTGCCACTAATCCTATCCAGTGGCGCTGGCGCTGAAACTCGAATGGTAATCGGCGTCGTGGTTTTAGCAGGCACACTAGCAGCCACCCTGTTTACCTTATTTGTGGTGCCAGTTGCCTATGAGCTGTTGGCAAGGAAAACTGGATCACCTGGTGACACTGCTCGAATATTATCCAAACTGGAAAAGGATAATCCTGATAACCACTGATAACTATAAAACGGGCCAATGCAGAGGGAATCATTCGGCAGCATCGAAATCTTTTGTCTATTATTCATGCGTAAGGAGCAAAAACCCGCAGAATCAGGTCGTTAAATACCAAGTTCAAACGCCCGCTTGAGGAATTTTCTGGTAGAATACGCGCCACTAATTTTACATATCAAGCGCCTTGGAAAGAGTAACCACAAGTTACTTCCGACCAGGTACTAACCCTCCTTGCCACAAATCAAGAGGACATTATGGCTAATAAACCAACAATTATTTATACAAAAACCGACGAAGCACCCCTCATAGCCACCTATTCGTTTTTACCCATCATCCAAAAGTTTCTTAAAGCAGCAGATATCGACGTAGAGACCAGCGACATATCAGTCGCAGCCCGAATACTCGCCGCCTTCCCCGAATGCCTTTCTGATGACCAAAAAATTTCTGACAACCTTGCCCACCTTGGAGAATTAGTTCTTCAAGATGGCTCCAACATTATCAAATTACCCAACATCAGTGCGTCTATCCCGCAGCTAAAGGCAGCAGTAAGAGAACTTCAAGAACAAGGATATGCAATTCCTGATTTCCCTGAAGATCCAGAATCGGACGAAGAGAATGCTATTCGCGCTAAGTACGCCAAAGTACTGGGTAGCGCAGTAAACCCTGTTCTACGCGAAGGTAATTCTGATCGCAGAGCACCAGCAGCCGTTAAGCAATATGCACGCAATAATCCCCACAAAATGGGTAAGTGGAGCCAAGCGTCACGTACACACGTTGCCCACATGCGCAAAGGTGATTTCTTCGCGACTGAAAAATCAGTGACCGTTGATCGCCCGATGACAGCCAAAGTTGAGCTAGTCACAAAATCTGGGGACGTTAAATTGATGAAAGAAATTCCTTTAGAAGCAGGAGAAATTCTTGATTCAATGTACATGAGCGTTAAAGAGCTCAGAAAGTTTTTAGAAGAAGAAATGGAAGGCGCACGTAGAGCAAACTTATTGTTCTCGCTTCACGTTAAAGCCACCATGATGAAAGTATCTCATCCTATCGTCTTCGGTCACGCAGTAACCGTTTACTTCAAAGATGTTTTCGAAAAACATGCCGATACTTTTAAGGAGCTTGGTGTAGAGCCCAACAATGGTATGGGTAACGTTTACGAGAAAATCGAAAAGCTTCCTTTCTCTCGTCGCCAAGAAATTAAAGAAGATATTTTGGATTCATTTGAGCATCGCCCTGAGTTAGCCATGGTAAACTCCGATAAAGGTATTTCCAACTTGCACGTACCTAGCGATGTGATCGTGGATGCCTCTATGCCTGCCATGATTCGCGAAGGCGGAAAAATGTGGGGTACCGATGGCAAGCTGAAGGATACTAAAGCGGTCATTCCTGATTCAAACTACGCCACTATTTATCAAGAAATGATTAACTTCTGTAAGCATCACGATGCCTTTGATCCAACCACAATGGGTACTGTGCCTAATGTTGGTTTAATGGCGAAGAAAGCAGAAGAATACGGTTCTCACGATAAAACCTTTGAGCTTGAAGAAGATGGCACGATGCGTGTTGTTGATGATCAAGGCAATGTATTGCTTGAGCACGATGTGGAAGAAGGTGATATCTGGCGCGCCTGTCAAACCAAAGACGCTCCGATTCGCGATTGGGTTAAATTAGCTGTAACCCGTTCACGTTTGTCGGGCATGCCAGCGATTTTCTGGTTAAACGAAGAACGCCCTCACGATGCCAACCTAATTGCTAAGGTTGAAGCCTACCTTAAAGAGCATGACACTGACGGTTTAGATATTCGCATTATGCCGTTGGACTCTGCTATGCGTTACACACTTGAACGCTTACGCAAAGGCAAAGACACCATCTCCGTCACTGGTAATGTTCTACGCGACTATCTGACCGATTTATTCCCGATTCTGGAATTAGGCACTAGCGCTAAGATGCTTTCCATTGTTCCTCTAATGGCAGGCGGCGGATTGTTTGAAACCGGTGCAGGTGGATCAGCCCCCAAGCATGTTCAACAATTCCAAGAAGAAAACCATCTTCGCTGGGATTCATTGGGTGAGTTTCTAGCATTGGCAGTGTCCTTGGAAGATATCGGCATTAAGCGTGATAGCAAAAAAGCAGAGCTGCTCTCTAAAACTCTAGACGCGGCCACAGAAAAGCTACTCACTAACGGCAAGTCACCTTCACGTAAAGTGGGTGAACTTGATAACCGTGGCAGCCACTATTATCTAGCCACTTATTGGGCAGAAGCTTTAGCAGCACAAACCGAAGATGCAGCACTCGCGGAAGAGTTTGCTCCTTTGGCTAAAACATTGGCTGAAAATGAAGAGAAGATCTTGACTGAACTTTCTTCTGTGCAAGGTGAGCCTGCGGATATGGGCGGTTACTATCACCCAGATGAAGACAAGCTCGCGAAAGCAGCACGACCAAGTGACACTCTTAATAGCATTATTGATGCTTAATTGACACTTAAGTCGTAGTAAATAAAAAAGCGGAAGAGCCAACACTCTTCCGCTTTTTTTGTGGCTTGGTATTTATATGGCGTTGTACATGGCCAATTCCTGATTGTTAGTTTTCCCTGCGTTCAATAACAATTGTTGGCATTCCAAAGCGGATACAACTATTCTGCTTTCTATGATCGACTTTAATGAAATTTTCAATAACAGCTTTGAAAGAGTCCATAAAAACTCTAGGGATTTCTATATAGATTTCTACAGAGAGTTTGTGGCTAGTTCTCCAGTCATTAGAGATATGTTTTCTAACGTCGACATGGAGGAACAACAATCGATGCTGCAAGATTCAATGTTACATCTTGTGTCTTTCCTAGCGACGAAACAGTCAGATGCTTATTTAGAAGATCTCGCGGCTTCGCACCTTAAAGCCCATAAAGTCACCAGAGAAATGTACGACTGGTGGTTGGATGCAATGTTAACCACAGTACAGCGTCACGATACTAAGTTTAATCATCATGTAGAAGTTGCATGGCGCATAGCTCTAGCACCGGGGATCGCGTTTATGAAGTATTATCGGGATTAAGAAATTAAAGCCGACCTGCTTTACCCCAACTCTAGATGAACCTCTCATAATAAATCTGTTAGTTTACAATCCATTATGGCATTCTTTTGGATCCAAGCTCGCCCCCTAACAAAAATCCACCATTTCAAGTAAACACAAAAGCTAGAGAGCAATATGTTGGCCAACCACCTAAATGATTCATGCTTCGCTATAAGTGACGTGACCACATGTGACTTTTCAGACTTAGATTTATTAACGAACAGCGGTGTAATGAATCGAATTGGTAAGGAGCCCAATGACAGGCTATTAAAGTTCATAGAAAGCGGCATGGGCATTCAGCAACGCTATTGGTGCACAGAGAAACAAAATGCCTATACATTGGCACATAGCGCCTTAAGCCAGCTAGTTAAACGCAATGAAACTATATTAGAGAACGCTGATTTCGTGATCTATGCCGGCATATCTAACCCCTTCCCCGTTACCACGCTGAGCGCTCGATTGGCTGGAGAACTAGGATTTAAGAATGCCAGTTGCTGGGATATAAAAAGCGGATGCTCAACTGCTCTGCTTGCTATGCAGCAGGCCATAAGTTTACTAAAAGCCGGGGCGACCAATGGAGTTATCGTAGCCTCAGAAAACCTTTCAAGATTTAGCAATCCTGATATCTTACAGATGGCTATGGCCATTGGCGACGGCGCTGTTGCACTTCATATTACTAATGAAAAACAATGGCAAGTTAAGAGCTGCACCCATGGCACAGATTCGACATACAGCAGCTATATGAGGGTTAACGGAGAGTTCCCCATAATTCCCACCGACTATGATCAATCTAATTACTATTTCTCCTTCAGCAATAAACCTGAAGGTATCGAGAAACTATCGTTCTATTGGCAATCTTCGTTGGACGAATTACTGAAATCTGCAAATATTAAGGGAGAAGACATTAGCCATTATGTAGCACACCAGGTCGACGAAAGTAAAAACAAGGCAATATCACAATCAGCAAACATACCGACAAACAATGTTGCACTTAATTTCTCTCACTTCGGCAATATGGGCTGTCCTACTATCTTTATTAATTACAAAAACTGGATAGAGAAGCCATCAACAAGCTTTAAGAAGAATGACTACCTTGTTTTTCATGCAGTTGGGGGTGGAATATCTTGGGCTGGTATTTGTGCACAACATTTGTAGTCTCATCCAGTTTCTCAGTTTGATCTAATTGAAACAAACCATTTTCTACAACCGCCCGAATCTCTTTTGAAGGAATTATAGAATCAACGCAGCCTTCATCAATAAGGTCTTGCATGTCGGGCGTTTGCTTTGCACGATTTTGCTCCCACTCTTCTAGTAGCCGATTCGAACCCGAAAGTAATTGGGTAATAATATCGGGATGCATAATACCTGTTTCGGTATCTTCCAAAACATAGGAAGAACTGCCGCCAAATATTTTTGGAATAGCTAAAACACAAGCACCACCAAAACAACGACCATGTCCAATACCCATTTTCGGGTAAGGATAACTATAGATTAATCTAGCTACATCAATAATTTTCTCTAGAATACGATAGTTATTCGCTTGTACACGAGGATCAGCTCCAGGCGTATCCAGGATTGACAGAATGGGAAGCTCTAAAGATTGGAAGAAAATGAGGGCTTGTTCATAGAGCTCTAGAGTACGTTCTCCAATCATATTGTCAGTATTACCAGGTGGGTTGATTAAAACACCCAATTTTTTATTACCAATACGGGCGACAAACACCATTAGCTTATCATCAAAGGTTCGAAATAATCGGAGATAACCATCAGAGAATTGGGACAAGAGTTTATATGCTTCGCGCTGACTGTTTAATGACGCTATTCCCATCTGTAAACCTAGCGATTGATTGTCTTGGAAAGTCTCTTTTCCAATCAAATTCAAGCTTCCAGTCTCAAAGGTAATCAGTTGGCCAATCTTGATGAATGCGTCTTGGTGAGTCAATGTTACTTCGCTTACCAATCCAGTTCTCTTGTTTTGATTATCTATGCAAGTTAGCTCATCAAAATTAATTTTCTTTCCAAAGAAAAGAGAAAAAACCTCAGGCCCTGTAAGATTCAACTTAGCCTGTTCACGAATTGCAAATCTGTAATGCCCCAATCCAAATAGAATCGCACCTAAGCCGAAACAATTACCGATTGAGATAGTGTATAGTTTTGCGATTCTTTTATATTCTTCAAATGCTGGAATCAGCCGAAATGCTTTATCGAAGAGCGTTCTCCCTTGGGAAATTTTGACACCCATTGAGTTCACTCCGACAATCAAAGGTAAGCCTTGCTGCTTCACATGACTCATAAAAGATAAGATACGGTCAACATTCTGTTTACCAAAACTCCCACCACTTACCCTGAAGTCGTTCCAGATAATAGCAATTGGAACGCCATTAAGCTTAGCTGTAAACAGCCAAACACCATCTTGATTTTTGCGCTGTAAGGGCTTAGTGGTTTTCGGTGAATATAAGCTAATGTCATTATCCAAACATTCAGAAAAGCCCTTTAAGTAAGCAACTCTTTGTAGTTCACAATCGTACCATTTATACCTGTGTTGATTACCGATTGCGATATCCATAGAGCTACCCTATTTTTTGTTGAGTGGAATTAGCTTTCCAATGACCCGATACTACCGTGTGATTAGGTATGACAGAACCAGAATCAATGCGTGACCTTGAGTGAATAATACAATGTTTGCCGATACTGACATCGTCCCCAATGATGGTATTGACATGTATTTGAGTATTCACACCAATTTGAGTATTCACACCAATTTTGCAATAGCCATAGATCCTCACACCAACATCAATCGCGGTGTTGTTGTCTATATAGGTGCCTGCAATAAGTAAACACCCATATCCTATCATTACGTCATTACCAATTTGAATATTTGCGATACGTAACCGATTCCTTCTCGTCTGTATAGAAGGCGCAAAAAAACAGTTTTCACCTATCATGGAATTTTGCCCAATTGAAATGTTACGTAAGTCACTTAAATGAGTATTTGAAGTTACCCAAGAACTATTCGCAATATCGCACCTTAGAGATTTTAGAATTATGTTTCGAAAATGATCATTCAGAAAAAGAGATGATTGAAACCATTTAAGGACTAAAGTTGATGGCGCATTGTTAATGGCCCAAAGTATCGCCCCTTTATCGGCGAACATTTCAAAGCGCCCCTCTGGCGTAGCTGGCACCAATTGATAGAAGCAGCGTACAGTGCCGAGCAAAAGTAAAATACCCATTACAAGTGAAACGGGTAGTAGCATCATAAATAGGTAGACGTTAAAGCAATCGATAGCTACCAAACCGTAATGTAGTACCAATGAAGGGGTTATTAAGCAAACAATAAAAATATAGACACAAAAAAACCATAGCACGGTAAAGATAGCACTCATGCAATATCCACCTCGCTTGACTCTTGCAACACTTCCATCGGCTCTTTCATGTAGGAAAAAAGCCTTCTCGCTACTTGATCCTCACCTAAGAGTGAAATTTCATTGGCGCTATCAGCTAAACGTTTTCGCAACCGAGAGGTACGTGGGTTATCAACCAACCCAATATTGAAGAGCCGACAGCCTATATCTTTATTACCGTATTCGCTATTCAGAGTGTTTTTTAAACCCACCAATGCACTTTTTGATATGTTATAGCTTACTTGACCTGGAACTCCATAACGATAGGCCTGCGAGCCTATAAGGAAAATGCGGCCCATGCCAATCGTACGCATTTGAGAGAGACATTCTTGTACCAGTAGAAAGGAATTAGCCACATTAACTTGAAAGGTTTCCATTAGCTGCTCATAGAGGGTGTTTTGCATTTTTTTTGGACCATCTTTATGAACAGGGTTAACACCAACATTACACACAAGAGTTATTGGAGATGCCTGGCGCTCGATCAAAATTTCAGCAGCTCGATAGACACTTTCTCTTTTGTCCTGATCCATAACGATAGTGTTAATCTGAGTAGCTCCAAGGCAAGACAACTCACTCGCTGCTGATAAGAGCTTCTCTTTCTGCCTTCCAGATATCGTTAAACTCACTGCACCGCCTTGAACAAATTCTTTAGCAAGTGCAAATCCTATCCCGCTGCTGGCCCCAGATATAAACACGGGATGAGTAAGAATATCGCTCATTCTAAGATTCCCATTTCATTAAAACAGCGCCACTGGTAAAGCCTGCGCCAATGGTTGCAAGGAGTACTCGATCTCCTCGCTTTATGCGACCAGCATCCAAGGCTGAATGTAAAGTGATTGGGATACTAGCTGCCACCGTGTTCCCGCAGCTTGGATAGCTTGTCTCAACCTTTTCTTGAGAAATTCCCATGCGTCCAGCAATAGCCTTTAAAAGCATTAAGTTTGGCTGATGAAATATAAATTGATCAATATCGCTAAGAGTTAAACCATTTTTCTCGAGTATTTTTCGACATACTTGAGGCATCGCTTTTATCGCGTTTTTCATCACTCTATTACCACTAGGCATACTCAATGTACCCAGTTCCTCGTAGTTCGAGTGTGCATATCCTACACTAGGTACCATAACAGCATCATATCCACTTCCATCCGAATAAGTGAACGAAGACACGATACGGTTATCGCAGCTACTACCCTTACCTAAGATAACGGCACCAGCACCGTCGCCGTATAACCCTACGGTATTAACATCCGTTGAAGACAATGTTCTAGACCTCGCATCAGCACCAATCACTAAGATATAATCATCACCTGTGTGTAAATAGCGAAGCGCTTGATCGACAGCAAAAACAAAGCCACTGCATGCCGCGCTAATATCGTGACATGGAAATCCACTACCATTTAGTTTGTGCTGTACGACACATGCAGTTGATGGAGTTAAAAAGTCAGGGGTCGAAGTTGCAAGGATCATTCGGCTCAGATTGTCCACGCTGAGATTTGCGTCAGATAATGCAATTTGAGCAGCCCTTGTAGCGATATCAGATAAGGATTGATCTCTGGCTAGAAAATATCGACTTTGTATACCCGTTTTATTTTCCATATCGGTTGGTGTAATGTTGAGATCAAATTGTGAGACTAAGTCTTCATTACTAAGAAAACGATCTCCGAAGCTTATTCCCAGGCCTAAAATGCCAATGGGTTCTTCACATTGAAACATACCGATTTCACTACCTGATCAATTAATTTCTTTATATTACAAAGGATTAAAGCTGATGTTTTTATTGGATTTACTAGCCCAGTTAACCAAACGTAGAAATTATCTACGTTTATATCGTGCGCAAAATAAACCAGAAGAAATACAGCGACAAATTTTAGCAAGGATTCTACAGCAAAATTCGAAAACTCGAATAGGGCGAGAATATCATTTTTCTAAAATTAAGAATTACGAAAGTTTCAAAAAGTATCTCCCCATCCAGAATGCGGACCAATATAAAGAAAGATTACAGAAAGTTTACGGCGGCGAATCTAAAGAATTAATGGCTCAAGCACCCCATTTCTTTGCTATGACTGCCGGATCCACAGGTGATTATAAATATATACCTATCAACAAACGGTTTAAGAAAGATCTCGAAAGGTCAGTCTATGCATTCTACTATCTTATAGAAAAAGAATGCCCAGAGTTTTCGGACCAGCCTATACAGTTTTTGGTTGGGTCAGCTGAAGGCGGAAAATCACCGAAAGGTATTAGCCAAGGCTTCGTAAGCGGCTTTAATTATCGCAATCTACCCGGCTTTATACGTCGAAAGTTTATAATTCCGTATTGGGTGTTTACCCTAGAGGATGCCCAAGACAGATATTACGCAATGGCTAGATACCTCGCTGATTGTCCTGAGCTAGTAGCTATAGGGGCATTCTCCCCAATTAACATAAGTAACGTTGCAGCCATAGCTATTGAACGAATCGACTCTTTTATAAAAGACCTGGAATCAGGGACACTAACACTATCAAAAAGCTATGCCCAAACTCCTAGTAAGGTAGAACTAAAGGTAAACAACGCTTTGGCCAATACATTAGCTGAATTAAAAGGCGATGACAGTGTTTTGGCGCCGGCTAAATTTCAAGCTTTCACAAAGCTAGTCTTTCCATCATTAAAATACTTCGCTACCTGGATGGGAGGGAATATGAAATTTTCCCTTACTCATCTTGATGAGTATTTTGGCAAGAAGGAGATTTTTGAGATGCCATTCTCTGCGAGTGAAGGCATTTTTGGAGTACCTTTTCGCTTAAACTACATAGGAGGAATTGCGGCAGTTACGAGCCACTTTCTTGAATTTATACCTGAAGACGAATTCAATAACGAAAACCCAAGGACCTTGGGAGCCTGGCAGGTAGAAGTTGGTAGATACTATTATCTAGTGATAACAACCTCCGGTGGTCTCTATCGCTATAACATGGAAGATTTGGTTCTAGTTAAAGATACTTGGGGTCAGATACCAGTCCTCGAATTTATATCCAAGAAGAAGCGTCAAATTTCGATTTCCAACGAAAGAATTAATGAAAACGACGTTACCAACGCAGTCGTAGAAGCACTTGAACAACAAAGTGCAACCGTTAACGAATTTGTACTCGTCCCGACTCATGCGATGCATTACAAACTTCTCGTTGACGATTTTCACGGCAATTTGACGCAATTCGTTAATAATGTTGAAGCAAATTTATGCAAGACTGCTATGGGTTACGATTTCGAACGAGAAGATTTACTACTGAAACCTTTATCTTGTATTGAAGTAAAAACAGGAAGTCTGAGAGACTATGTCAGGGGCATCCAGTTCCGAAGTGATTTACCCAGCGCACAATTTAAGCCTGTGCACCTAGCCAATGACTTTGACTTGCATCTGACTTTTGAGGCAATTCAAGAAATTCAAGCGGTAGAAACTCGCAAACAAAATTCCGCTACTCCACAAATCAATATTTCGGAAGAGATGATCTAGCATTGGACAGAGTCATGAGCAAGTGGAAACGAAGCGCTCAATTCAGGCTCATATCAATGACTCTACTGGCGTTTTCAATGTGGGGGGGGTGGACGGCCTATATTAACCATAACCATGGCCTTACAACTAGCCTGATTTCAGGTTCCGCTCAAGGAATACAAAGTGCAATAAGTACATTTTTCGGTACAGTTTTTATCGAATGGCTATACAAAAGGTTTGGTCATTTAAAAGCTGGGGCTTTTATTGTTGGTACGATAACCTCAGCCAACTCCTTATTAATCATGTTGCTCCTTCATTATATAGTTGGTACCCCTGAAATTTTACTCACCATCGCGCCCGTGATTACTATGGCCACTTTGTATTGTTATTCCTACGCATTCAGCCTATCTCAACCTGACACTTAAAACCTCTTTGGCTATTTCAGCTCAGATTCCTAGCTTTTTCGAGTAGCACTAGATTAAACGCCTCTATCACCTGCGGATCAAATTGAGTTCCATTATTTTTATTAATCTCTGCCACTGCACGAGTTAGAGATTTTTTAAAACCTCGGTCCATTCGGTTATGGGTAAGCGAATAGAATGCGTCAGCGACTGCTATGATTTTCGCACCCATATGTATATCACTACCACTGGCACCATTTGGATATCCGTGACCATTAAAGTGCTCATGATGCTGATGGACCATTTCGGCGGCCTCTAACCATTCTTTCATTTGCTGCATTAGCCCATAAATTTGAATGGGGTGCTGCTGCAATAGCATTATTTCTACAGCATCATACTTGCCTTCTTTAAACAAAACGGCATCAGGCATCAAAGCCATCCCTACATCATGCATATAAACAGCAGCTGTGAGTTGCTTTTCGTCAATATGATTTGCAAGGGCTTTGTTTATTAGCAAGCAATTTTCTAGAATAGATTGTGTTCTTCCTTCCCAAAGCTCAGAACGATTATCTAAAGCATCTGCAAACTCCTTTAACGATTCCAGACCGGGATCATTAACCAAGTTAGCTTGTGGCGGGATGTCTGTACTTTGGTGGGATTGATGGAATTCTTCTACCCCACCTACAGGATGTGATTCGGTTGGTACAGTATCATAATTAGACAACACCAGATCAGGATGCACTCGCAATGCAAACTCAGAAATAACGCCTCTTATCAACTTTTCATAATCATCGCCAGAGTAATTCAAGAGTTCTTTAATATGTAGTCTAATACTGTCTAGCAATGCTACATCCAAAGTTCGACGATACTCTAAATCTTCGAACGATGCTTTAGCCTCATCCACCAACAGCAACATTAATTCTGTAACCCAAGGAGAGGATCCAAATCGACCGTTGCAGACCTCAACAAAAAAGTCTTCTAATATCTGTGCGTAAAATCGGAGCGGCTCAATAAAAGTTTTCTGACAAATTAAATTGATCGCATTTATAGATTCCAAGGCTTGGTTCTTTAGATTGGCATCGCTAAAGAAAAGCTGATCATTCATCAGATAACGTTCAATATGCCCAATTTCATTGCATATATCTTCTAAGAGATTTTCTAGAAATTCATCATCAAAATCGTCAATGATGTTACGTATATCGCTCATTATATTGCGCATCTCAAAGGGGGAATACATCTATAAAGATAAATTATAGATTGAAAGGCAAAAAGCGGGAAAGCTATTGAGGGTGGATGTCTTAAATAAAACTTGAGTTGTACTCTTTTCCGGAGCCAAATTATAGATATCCAAACTGACAGCTATAAACAAAAGCAACTTATAACCAAATCAATAAGAAAATAAGGCTTTGATACCAACCAGTATCAAACACTCACTACCATTTATTTTTAATATCCTTTCTACCTTATTTAGAGGATATAACTACCTGCATTTAAGTGGCATCATAACAACTAGCGAAAACCAATCTAATTAGAAGAACTAACTTCCATCGGGAGCGGGGAAACAAATCATGGCGGCGACAAATCTAACTAAACAATTTGGCCCGATTCGGCAACTAGGTTATGTAGTAGAAAACATTGAAGCTTCAGTAGAAGCTTGGATGGACCATCAGGGGGTCGGCCCTTGGATGATCATAAAAAACGTTCCTTTAGCCTGCACTTATAAAGGCGAGAAAACTCAGCCAATGATCGATATTGCTTTAGCCTATCAAGGCGATATGCAGATCGAGCTAATCCAACAAACCAATGATCAGCCTTCCCCATACTTATATTATTTCGAAAACAATTTGCTTGGCCTGCACCATACCGCTTATCTTTGCGATGATGTCGATTCTGCGGTGAGCACAGCAGAATCACATGGGCATAACGTAATTTGCGATATTCGAATGCCAGATGGTGGCCGTTATGTGTATACCCAAGTGGAAGCATTGGGTGAGCACATCTATATCGAATTCCTATCTGCCACCGACCGCATGAAGGGCATGTTTTCAGAAGGTATCAAAGCAGCCAACTCATGGAATGGTGACAAAAATGTCACAGTGATTGATATGGCTGCTTTGGATCGTTAGTTATTTACTCAAAGTCATTAAAGAAGCTGATTAGTTGCTCCATTATTTGCGACTGTTGCAAGGCTCGACTAATCAGCGCAGTACCATCGCCATCTTGCTCGCCATACCAACCAAACTGCGCATGGTTGCCGCCTTCGATTTCAAACAAAGTGGCGCCAACTGGTAACAGGTGGGTAGTACTAATAACATCGTTAGGTTTGGTTAAGTTATCTTCCGAGCCATACAAAGATAAAGCGGAAAAATTAGTGGTACTTAGATCGTTAGCGTTCGATGGATAGGCTGCAAATAATATCAGTCCAGTGAGCGCAGAATCATCTTGGTTTTCATCGAGATATTGGGCCGCCATTACGCCCCCTAAAGAATGCCCGCCTACAACCCAATTCTGAACATCAGGTAAAGAGCTGCGAATGTCATCAGCGCGATTGGGAGTGATCACCGCGAGATTTAAAGGAAATTTTGCAATGACGGTTGTAATCCCCTGCTCCGCAAGATCTAGAGCCGTTGGAGCATAGGAACCAGCAAGGACATTTGCGCCTGGGTAGAAAATAAAACCTAACGTCGATGGATCCTGCGGTAGAAAAGCGATACCGATACTTGTCTCCTCAACAGAAACTGTTTCCGAACCTTTAAGCGCTGTGATCGCTTCATCCGTTGGCTGATAGGTTTTACAGCCTTGCAAACATAGCAATCCAATCCCCAAAATAAACCCTATCAACTTTCTACTAACCCCATTAATCCCCATATCCCTTCCCTCTTTTAAATTGAGAGAAGATTATTGGTTGATCGCTGGCTCGGTTCTTTTGGGTTAACGACTAATTTTTTAGGAAATCACGCCACCTTTTGACAGCTATATAGGTACTCTGCCCTCTCCTTAAGTGCATAGGCCATGGCGTTAAATCCATCCTTAATAGAATTCTGAAACAATAACTTAACAACCGGAGTCAACATTCCCGCAAAAGCATCCGTTGACTGGTAAGTGCAACAGGATGCGGAGATTGGGTTTAAAATCTGCTCTCGCAATGCCGTTAGCAAGAATTCGGCACCCATTGTCATGCCCCAAGATAAACGCTGATAGGGACTCACTTCTCTTACATACTCCGTTTGCAAGCGCTGACCTCGTTTTGGCAATTTCACATATAGGTCTACTTTATTGCCAATCACTAGATCTGTTTCCACTCGGTAGGTAAATGGATTCCAGTCAGGATAACGATCAAAATCCAAAAGTATGTCCCACACCAACTCTATAGGTGCATTAATTTCGACAACATCAGAATATACAGTGTGATTCGCCATTCGTTTTAATGCCTTTATGCTGCCCGTTCGATTTTTTACTAATATCAGCAACCTTTGACACCTTCTTGTGCCACTCGGTTGTCGCCTTCCACAAATTTGCAGCTACCTGTTCATCTTGAGTTTCTGCACTAGGATCTTTAACCTGGCAGCGTTGATAGTACTTGCCTGGTTGTGCCTGATGATCAACGGCACAGTATATTTGCGTTTGAGCGCCTTGCTCAGTGGTTAACAACAATCTTTTTTCAATAAAGCCCAGCGAATTTCGAACCGCTTGCAATAGTTTGTGCCCATCTAATCCTTTATGAGCAATGTTGCTATATACGGATCCGGGATGAACAGCATAGGCATGAACACCTTGCTTGCCATATTTGCGCTCTATTTCAAATGCATGGTGCACTAACGCTAACTTTGATTGCCCATAAGCCTGCCACGAATTGTATTCAGGTTTTTCTTCACCAAAAGCACTGTTAATCCCTTTAGTATGTAGGTGGGAAACCACATTCACCACGCGAGCATCACCTGTTTCTTTTCCTGAGTTTTTTAAGAAGGGTATTAACTCTTGAGTTAATTGAAATCCACCCAGATAATTAGTTCGCCAATGTATTTCATATTGATCTTCGGTTAATTTGGGCTGTTTCCATTCCGATAATAAATCCAAATGGATTCCCGCGTTATTCACTAGCACATCTAGTATTTCACCATGTTCTTTACGATATGAACTCACAAACTGCGTAACAGAATCTACTCTAGAAAGATCAAGCGGATAACCAAATACCTTGCCTGCACTGCCAATATCTGAAATGTCGGAATTTAATGCATCTACCACCGTTTGTGTATTAGAACGTGTGGAAACAACGACCGTGGCACCCCAGCTTGCAAATGTTTTTGCAGTAAGGTAACCAATCGAACCTACTGCTGCACCAGTGACGATAATCTTTTTGCCCGTTAAATCCACTGGGGTAGCAACCGGGTGCTTAGAAAAAAAACGTCTTGCCATATGTACAACCATTTTTGGTATTGCATCTAAACTCATGCGCTAACAGGCTCCTGGGTATGTTGGCTAAGCAAATCAGCGCTCTTTTCCCATAATAACGAACCACTTGATTCGTCTTGTGCATCAACAGAGGTATTCTTTTCACGCATCATATGCAGATAGACGCCGGAACGCTCCCCCATATCTTTTGCGCAAGCCAAATAAATAACTGGCTCAGCTGCTTGTTCAGGGGATCTAAAGAATGCCTTCATGATAGGAGATAAGATCGGCTTTAAATAAGCCGGTGATTCACGAGCGATATTTGAAGCGATTGGCCCAGGACATAAAGAATGCACTGCGACTTGGGTTTCACCCTCAGGATTCAAGCGACGTGACAATTCATTGGCAAACAAGCATAGATGTAATTTGCTTAAGCCGTAATATTTGAGCCCTTCCTTAATTCCATAATCGTTAAATTCACCGAAATGATTAAAATCGATAGGATCTGAGGACTGGTGCGCTTCTGAGGACACAAAGATGACTCGAGGTGTTTTATCGCGATCCGTGTTAGGCCGAATAACACCATCTTTAGTCCAACGTTCTAGCAACAACCGATTTGCCAGAAAGTGAACCGCAAACATTAATTCAAAGCCCTGCGGGGATTTGCGAGCATTTAATGGCATAAGGCCTGCGTTTAATACCGCGATATCAATTTGAACATTCCGATCACGCAAATCATCACATAGTTTTTCTACGGACTGAATATCTGATAAATCCACTTTAATCATTTCAACATTTTGATTGCCAGACGCTAGCTTAACCTCTTCTCCAGCCTCGGGGTGGCCGCCTCGACAGGCCATGATGACTCGCCCCCCCTTTTTGGCTAAATCAATAGCAACCGCTTTTCCCAAGCCACTATTGGCACCTGTCACCAGGCATGTTTTGCCATCAATACGAACATCGTCTGGTAAAGGATCCATTTGCCCTTTATTACTAAACATATCAAAAATAGCGGTAGCAACAGCAGTGACTACATTTTTGTGGCCAACAGCATTGGCACCCGATTCTTTTACTTGTGGATTATTCATTATCAGCCCCAGTTTCAATTCTTGTTCTCACGGCAAAGTCATATAAGTTTATTCAAAGGGAATATGATAGCGCTCACGATAATAGCCATATTGCGCCTCGATTTGTTCACGGCTCAAATCAAAATCCTTCAAGTGATAGACATGCTTGCCATAGCGATTTTGTACATTGCGTTTTTTAGTTTCATTGACAGACTTAACGGCCGCCTCGCTATAATCGATGCCGGCAAAGTCATAGATTCGTTTCACTTCTTTTTGTGGATCTTTCAATAGGTCGTAATAGGACACGTCCACAAAGCGATTTTCCTGGGATTCTTCACGAACCTGAATGGATCTTTGCATTAAACGATCTACTTTACGCACCCAGTGCCTTGCCACTTCTTTTGCATCGACTTCGTCACTGAACACACCACGTCCATGCGAAACCATGCTACAAAACGAACCAGTGGTTTTTTGCGGATCGCGGTGGGTTTGCACAATCGTGGCCTCTGGAAACACCTTTAAAATAACATCCAAGTACTCCATATGATGCGGCGTTTTTAGCACCCAGTTCTTTGCCGGCTTTTGCCACATAAGTACTTTTAAGAGTGTTCTTAAGTATTCATAAGCACGTGTATGATCCTGTGTTTCCAACCAAGTGGCATAACTTGGCACATGCATGGTGGCTTCAGGAGCCTGGCTCATAAAACATAAATCTAACAGCAACACATCTTCTTCAGGGGAATCATGCTCCACCGGATGAATAGCAAAGAATTCTGGGGCTATATAGGCAAGACCTTTCTCTGCCACCTTAGCTTGTTTAATGCGAGGGGTTGGATCGCCCTGCTTTTCATTCGGCAAAGGAATTGGATTTAATGCTTCCCAAGAAATTAATGCTCGCATATCAGGGTCTGCAGCGATGAGCCGATGCAGAGTGGTGGTACCAGTGCGTTGCAATCCGGCGATAAGAATAATCTTACCCAGCTCAATATCTAAGATTTCCGGATGCTGCTTTAATAGATGCTCAATTCGTAAGCGAGTCACTAAAGCAGCCTCTAAACGCCCTTTCTGTACCATTTTCCCAAAGGGCGTAAGATTTGCTTCTTGATTGATAGCATCTACCAAAACCGATAAAGGCTGCAAAAACCATTCATCACCAAAATCATTTAAACCGGCTTTCTTTTTTGCCGACGCAACTAGCTTTTCCACACTAAGATCGGACATCAACCCTAAGCGCTCAGCTACCTTGCCTGTTGTATTTAACAACGCAATAGGAAGCGGCCGATAAGGTGAATCATAATTTGTGCTAGTTTCTTTCACTGCTTTAGCCATCTTGCTAATACTCCAATTCATTTACTCTAATTCCTAAGCTACGCCAGTTTAGTTTCACCGATTTAGCTACGCGGGTTCAGTCTGTGGTTGCGGCGATGACTCTGCCCGCTGACGAGCTAACTCTTTTAACTCTGAGAGCTTCACCACCCGCGTTGTTGGCTGAGGATGTGTTTTCGCAATGATCCATCGAAAACACATGGTGCCGCTCTCATGCCCGGTGGTATTAATCCAGTTGGGCAAACCAGGATCCTGATGTGCCACTATGATACGAACAGATCCATCCTCTTCATAAGTCGCGAGATGTTTATTGGTATGGATCTGAAAGTGTCGGTAATCCAATGACTCCATCCAATAATTGTTTAATTGAAAATTCCAATGCTCACATTCAGGTGGCATCGCCTCAATCACTAGCGCTTCGTCCGACCCTAACGCCCAATGACTGTGGTAGTAAATAATATTGGGATCACCACCCGCATTGTTTGATACTTCAGGATCAAACTGAGGTAGCTGATTAGAATGTTGCTGAAAATCCCGCGCCCATTTCGCAAACAGAATGGACGCGCCTGCGACTAAGGTGCTGGCAGATTTTAATCCATCATCAATCATTTTAGGGGTGACGACACTAGGCTCATTATCGGAGCCCAGTCTTTCGATCACTAAATCTGCGGGGACTTCATTGTCTCGATCTAAAAAGGTTTGCCTTACCACCAGGTTGCCACTTTCAGGTACCATCGGTAGCCAGTTTTTACCTTTCTTCTCACAACTTAAAACAATTTCAAAAGTATCATCTTCATTAAGATCTAACTCAGACGATTCGATATAGCCAGAAGGCGGCATCCCACCACCTTGACCATAATGACCAATCTGAGTGCCAAAGCTTAGATATTTAATGGTGTTACGCTTGCCGCGAATAACATATTCGTATTGGCCACTGATACAGGCCGTTTGGTAAAAGTTATCAGGATTATCGGCACCCATCTTCACCGTTTCATGAACCACACGATGCAGTACAGGTGCTTTAGGATCTGCATGCTCAACAAATGCTTCCAATCCAGCCCGCGCCAAGCGCGTTAAGTAACGATAACCTTCCGCTTGATTAAAAGGATCTGTCGGTGCACCGGGAAATGTTAAAGAAGCGCCGGCGGCTTTTAGCGTATCGCAAAATTCTTCCCAAGACTGGCCTGACACTAAGCGTTGCTCAGCCACATCATCCAAAGTTTTACCGCGAACCTTGAGCAACCATAAATTAGTTTGTCGAAACAAACCTAGGGCACCAACCAGTAATTTTCTCATGCGTATACCCTACGCACTTCGCGCTTATCGATTAAATGCTTGTCTTCTAAATACTGAATAATGCAATCCACTTCCTGCTCTAACGACATGGTTTGAGTATTTAAAAGTAAATCAGGATTATCGGGGGCTTCGTAAGGATCATCGATACCAGTAAAGTTTTTAATTTCACCAGCACGGGCTTTTTTATAAAGCCCTTTTGGATCGCGACTTTCAGCTTCTTCTAAAGGGCAATCCACATGAATTTCAATAAAAGCCATGTCGTTTTCTTCATGAAGTTTGCGCGCTAGGTTTCGGTCCACTGCATAAGGGCTGATAAAGCTAGAGAGGACAATAAAACCCGCATCCACGAAGAGTTTCGATACTTCCCCCACCCGGCGAATATTTTCAGTACGGTCTTCTGCGGAAAATCCCAAGTTGCGATTAATACCCATGCGAATGTTATCGCCGTCTAAGCGATAGCAAAGATAACCTTTCGACATTAAACGATTTTCTAGTGCCACGGCTATGGTGCTTTTACCACTCCCAGACAAACCGGTGAACCACAGCGTTGCCCCCACCTGGCCCAGCATGCGCGCGCGATGCACACGTCCTATTTCTCCATCGTGCCAATGAACATTTGTCGCTTTTGTTATGGTCATCAACCCACTCCTTTCTTGTTGGTTTCACCTAATGGGAATAATGCTCCGCTCTCACTAGATATTGCCCTTAGAGCACTGACGCAGCATCAATGTCTCAGAGCCGGAACCTATCAACCATTAGGTTTATGCTTTTTAAACTACGGATATCAGCCCTAAAATGCAACATAATTCGCCTATCAAACCGATAAAAACTATCGATTGATAGTTTTTATCGGTCGGGTTACGATAGACAGCATTGCAGTGGCAAAAGCAAAATCGCCAATAAAATCAGATAGATAAGATTCCGGGCATACCTATGAGCAACACAGCAACGGCTGAAAAGAGCAAAAAAGCACCTAAACTTCGGTCCGATTCGACGATTGAAAAGATTATTGATGCCGCCGAAGCACTGTTTGCCGAGAAGAGCTATGAGGCAACCACGCTTAGGGAAATCGCTCGTGCGGTAGGAATCAAAGAGCCCAGCATCTACGCACATTTTTCCAATAAAGAAGCGATTTACAATGCAGTGATAGATCGGGCGCTCATTCCTTTTTTTAATGAAGTTTATGCGTGGAACCGAGCGGATTTAACCTTAAAAGAAATGAATGAGATTCCTCGCAAACTCATGCAGCTACACTCTGCGCACCCAAATTCTGCTCGCATCCTACACAAGGAATTATGCAACCCCTCGGAACGCATCAATCAAAAGGTACTGGATTGGAATGGGCAAATTATCGAAGAATCACGACAATTTATGGAAAGCCTGCCGGAAAACGAGCGTAAGCATATTAATTTGGCCAAAGTAGTTGCTAACTCCATTGGCATGACCAACATCATGCTGGGAGTGTTTTCCACCCAAGCGATTCAAATCAAATTGTTGGGAGATGATTACGATGAAGAGGTGCTATTTGAAGAGCACATTAAGTTGATTACTAAACTCTTTAAGAGCTTGCTGGTTTAAAACTGCTCATTGAGAAACAGTATCCCACTGGTGAGGTCTATTCTCTTCACTACAATTATCAGATACACTCTAAACAGACCAGTCGGACGGTCCATAAACATTATTTCATAGGCCGACGTATTTAGTATTGGGAACCTTCATGAATTCAAAAAAGCATAATTGGAAAGCCAAAGTTGAGAAAGGCTTCGGCAGGCTGGGTGTGGCCATGGGCAAACATCCTTGGTTTTGGTTGCTTGGGGCGATTATTGTTATCGGCGCCATGGGATCCCAGCTAAGCAAAATCCGCCAAGACACCAGTATCGAAGGTTTTCTGGCAAAAGGCGCCATTGAATTACAGCAATACGATCACTTCAAAGATACCTTTGGCCGCGACGAGGTTTTTATTGTCAGCGTTGAAGTCGGCGAAATATTTACTCAAGAATTCGCTGACAAGTTTCGCGCCCTGCATCAGCAAATTGAAGATGAAGTCCCCTACGTTAATACCGTCGATTCACTCATTAATGCTCGCTATACCTATGGTGCAGACGATACCCTTTATATAGAAGAATTACTTCCCATTGATTTGCCTACCGATCCAGTAGAACTGCAAAAATTAAAAGACTATACCTTCGATAACCCTAATTACACTGACTTCTTAATTTCTCGAGATCGACATTTATT
Organism: Pseudomonadales bacterium; assembly: GCA_022361455.1. Classification (GTDB taxonomy): domain Bacteria; phylum Pseudomonadota; class Gammaproteobacteria; order Pseudomonadales; family Ketobacteraceae. Next base: position 46,411 of record JAKSAW010000084.1, read on the forward strand.
GGCTATCGCTGTGCGCCTCGAAGCTTATCGCTATGAAAAAGATGAAAATGGCGAGATACAAGAGCTGTATATGGAAGATCGCCATATGCAGGAAGCTTTAGCTAAGCTTTATGAAGTGGCAGCCGCACACGAAGGCAAAGTATCTAACGATATACGATTAGCAGGTTCGATGCCGATTTCTTTGATGCTTGGCAAAATCATGGAACGTGATTTTACCGTGTTCACCGGCTTGGCGAATCTAATCATCAGTATTTTCCTCTTTATTATTTTTCGGCGCATGTCAGGTGTGATCATGCCCATCATTATTATGAGCTTAGGGGTAATGAGCACCATGAGCCTGATGGCGATATTCGATACGCCTATGCAGGTGAGCACCTCAATACTACCGTCATTTTTATTAGCGGTATGTGTGGGCGATAGTATTCACTTGCTGACAATATTTTATCGCCATTACGACGACGGCGAAGATAAAATCCTTGCACTAAAACATGCCATGGAGCATACCGGACTAGCGATCTTCTTTACCAGTATCACCACCGCGGCAGGGTTAGCTTCCTTTGCGACATCGGAACTCACTCCCATCTCCGCATTGGGAATCTATGGTGCATTAGGATCAATTATTGCCTTCTTGCTCACCATCTTTATCTTGCCCTGCTTAATTGGTCTGCTTCCAATGAAACGAAGACCTCAAGTACACCAAGAAAGCAAAGGCCTACAAACGATACTTAGCTGGTGTGGAACTATATCCACCACTTATCCGAAAACCATTGTGGCTTCCGGCATTGCTATTTTTGCGCTCAGCCTATCTATCGCTAGCCAATCACAATTTAGTCATCACCCGTTAAAGTGGCTCCCGGATGATCAACCCGCATTACAAGCACTGAAAAAACATGAAGATCGCATGGGTGCGAGTTTGTCCATTGAAGTCATGCTGAACACCGGTGAAGAACGCGGAATCAACAACCCTGCATTTATGACCGCATTAGATGAAGCGCAAAAAGAAATTGAGACTTGGGAAACTGAGACGTATCACGTGGTGAAAACCATGAGCGTGGCAAACATTATTAAGGAATCCAATCGAGCTCTCCATGATAACGACGAGGCACACTTTAGTATTCCAAATGATGCTGCATTAATCAGCCAAGAATTGTTTTTAGTGGAATTAGATGAGCCTGATGATTTGTATAATGTTATCGATCGTCGCTATGAAACTGCTCGTCTAACATTAATGATTCCTTGGATCGATGCAATTTATTCAACGGAGCTTTTAGACCGATTACAACCTTACCTAGAAGAAAAACTTGGCCCCTATACCAAGGAAATCACAATAACGGGTGTTGTTCCGGTTCTGGGGGCCACCTTTGCCAAAATGCTATATTCAACCGCGGAAAGCTATGGATTCGCTGCTATCGCCATTACTTTAATGATGATATTTCTAATTGGTAGCGTAAAACTGGGCTTGCTCAGCATGATCCCATCATTACTACCTATTCTTATTGTGCTTTCGGTGATTCATTTGGTTGGCATGCCTCTAGACATGCTGACCATGCTAATCGGTTCCATAGCGATTGGACTAACGGTCGACGATAACGTGCATTTTATGCATGGTTTCAGGCGACTATATATCAAAACTGGTGATCCCGCCTATGCGGTACGACATACCTTGCTTTCGACCGGGCGCGCTATGTTGATTACTTCAGTGGTGTTAAGTATTGGATTTATCATCTATACCCAATCAGAGATGAAGAATATGGTGAGCTTTGGGTTAATGACTGCCTGTTGTATTATTCTCGCTCTGCTAGCGACCTTTTTATTAGCACCTGCTCTGATGATGCTTGCTAACAAAACGTGGCATCATCAAGAAGAGAAAGCTGCAGCGAATAATAAATCAGCACCATCAAATAGCGATGGTGAAGATTTAAACGCAAGAAACGAAGATAAAGACAGCACTACCCCGGAAAACATCCCAGCATCTACCATTTGATAGATAGTGCAAAACGACAAGGAAGAATAATCTACGTAATGTTTCATCTGTAGATTGACTGCCAGGGAAGGCGTTCACTACATCCCCCTTTGATTTGCGCATTATTAATTCAATTGTTGGTTTATGTAATCTTTAACTCGTGCTACCCCTTGTGCGTAATCGACACGCGGTTGGTAGCCGAGCATATTCTTTGCCTTTCCGATAGAAATATCGGTTTCCTCTGCCACCAGATTAAATGCTTCCCGCGTTAGTGGTGGTCGTTTCTTTATCCCAGCAATGGTCCAAAACTTTTCTACTGGTTTTAAAAGCGGCCGCACAATAGCGCCTGGTATAGATTTTGGCGTAGGCAAATTTAAAGTCTCGGCTAAATCACCCACATAGATTTTCCAAGTGGCACGATTGCCATCACCACCATTAAAGACCTCCCCCAACGCTTCGTCTTTAGTTGCGCAAAGCAACAATAACTGCACTACATTATCGACATAAACCAAGGCCGCATTAAAATCTCCACCATTGACTAGAACTGGCGCACCTGTCTTGATCGTGTCAACCAAATCATGCACCCAAGGTTTCGATCCAGGACCATATACATTGGCTACTCGCACGACTGAAAGTGGCATACCGTGCTCTTGATAGTAATGCCAAGCAAGTTTTTCCTGCTCCTGCTTGCAAGTACTATATGGACCCAAAGGATTCCCCCACTCTTTGTCTTCCGAACAAAAACCATTTGTAAGTTGATCACCATATACAACTATCGATGAAGCAAGAACCACGCGAGTACTATTTTTTAAAGCTGCTTCAAATAGCCAACGACTACCATCCACCGTTACCTTTTCATGCAATCTCAATGGAATCCAATCTCCAACCATTGCGGCTAAGTGAATCACAGTTCCAGCACCAGCCATCGCTCGGTCTACATCGTGCTGATAACTAATATCCCCAGGACAATAGGTTACTTTTCCGTTCCAATGATCAGGTAACGTCAAACCAGGCAAATCAAAAGCAACTATTTTCTCTACACCAGACTCAAGTAATGCTTCAACAACACGTTGCCCTATAAAGCCAAAAGCGCCGGTCACAACAACCGGCTGCTTTAGTGTTTCCACTGAGAATTTTAAGCTCAAAACAAATACGTCCTTTTTCGTATTTTTAACGTCTATTACGATCGCAATTTCACGTTGTCATAAATACCGGTTACATCTTCAAACTTCAAGATCAAACAATGCACTGAGTTGGTATAAGTGTCATGCAAATGGTATTTAAAACGCTGTTGGGGTTCACCTTTTAAAAAGTGCTCGAAATCAATACTCAGTTCACGCACATCACTAGCACTTTCTTGGCTCCAAGTAGCATGGTACGGACCCAGTACTGCTCCACCTCTTAAACAAATGGTGACTTCATGGTTGGTTAACGCATCGTTGGGAATTTGCATAATCCACTCCTAGTATTTTTTACACATTTCGGGGGCAAACATGAGCGACAATGCATAAAGTATACGGCTCACCTTATTTGCACAAAAGTCTAGGCTTAGACTAGAAGGTTATTTAGAAACAAGCTTTTCGCTATATTAATCGGGCAAGTCACCACCAATTAATAGGCTCCCCATAAAACGCTTAACAGCATTATCCACCTGGCAATTATTTCTGCCACGACGTTGTTCCCTACAATCCCCAAAGACATCAGCGAACAGTTTGTCCAAAGGCGTTTTACCAGCTGGCGACTCACTAATAACAGGCGGTATAACTTCGGCATCGGGCTCTTCAAGAATGTCATTCAAGGTATCATCAAGGCCAGGAGTTTGAACATCTCCATTATCTACAGGCGCGTCAATCAATGCAGCACCCACCAACGTCATGCTTCGACCTGTTCTCGCTAACAAACTACCACTACTATCAATGCCCTGCGTGCTTACCGTTCCATCTAATGCATCAGCACCATTGTTAAAGCTTGAAATGGTTACATCACTGTTCACCTGCAAAACGCGGCTATTGTCTTCGGATAAAGTCGCTCCACCTACGGAATCTAAATAAATATCACCACCTTCGGCTTGGATTGTGACATCACTACCTACACCATCGCCAAAAACAAAACTATTGGTTTGATCTGTCGCATCCAGTTGGCGTATTCGTATAGCGGTTTGATTACCAGGTATAGCACCGAGTCCACCGTTAGCACCCTGATCCACCGTGTTAGTAGAAACTATTTGCACGGCGCTGCTGGTACCTATGGATACATTACCTCCATTCACCGATAGATCAATTAACCCCGCTCGTGTTCCATCTGCAGCCGTATCAGTGGCCGTTATATCATTGTTAATAGTTAAATCACCTGCGGCCACCGTAATGCTGACATTGCCATCGGATACGCTCAGTGCAGAACCGTCACTATTTAAATCTGATAACACTAATCCATCTGATTCTGAGATCAAAATATTTCTAGAGACGGTGCTAATATCAGCATTGGCGACAGTGGTGTTTAAGTTTAGGTCGCCACTACCCCCTGTAATATCCAATAATAAACTCTGACTGGTCACATTAGATACGGCAACATCATTAGCCGATACCGACAACAATCCAGGTAAGTTGACTGTTGCCGGTAAGGTTAAATTCCCGTTAGTCAGACTTGCAATAAAATCACCCGCCACACTAAAGGTACCCATCGCTAAATTGCCAGCATCTATTTTATTTAAAGTAATCGCATTAGTACTGGTGGTGGTTATATTTGCGGTAGTTGCAGTTGTATCAACAACAGTGTCCCCGGTCGCTAAATCAGAGTTCAAGGTAATAGTCGGGGAGTCAAGGATCACCGTTGCATCACTATCTGACAATGAGGTTCCCGCCAAGCTCAAGGAGGTAGTTGTACTAATACCGGCATCCGCTAAACCAATGCCACCGCCAGCTGACACATTAAAGTTATCGAAGCCTCCAGTAACGGTTAAATCAATATCATCAGTTTCTGTGATCGCAATATCTCCAGAACCCGCCAAGCTTAACGAAGCAGCTTGAATATCTAAGTTACTAACACCAGCTATCGAATTTATGTCCACGCCTCCGTTCGCAGCATTAATATCCACGCCCGCTGAATTCCCTGAAAGCGTAGCGTTTGAAATAATAGAGACCGCTGTTGCACTACTATTGGTAGTGCTTATGCCCGACACATTAACATTGGCACTACTGGTAATAGCAATAGTTCCCCCCGTGGCATTCACTTGATTACCAGCGGTAATATTAAAATCACCACTTGCTGTAAACACCAAGTTAGTATCATCTACGGTTGCTGTATCTTGATCGGCAATATCAGCATTCAATGTAATCGTACCATCAGCAATTAGGCTTAATTGATTGCCATTGCTGCCATCCAAATCAATGGTGCTGTTCACCACAATATCACCATTTTCGGCACCACCACCGGCCGTTTGAATAATGACATTCGCAGTGGTTAAGTTAGTTGTAATCGTATTGCTATTCACCGTTGAGCCGGTTGCCGAAGGTGTCCATGTATTGGTAGGGCTACCACCATCAAAACTACCACCTGTATCTGCCGCATCAATGGTGATATCAAAGGGGTCAATTAAGTAAGTTCCCGTTGAACCATTTGCTGCAGACACATCAACCGCACCGTTAGCTTCAACTTGCTGCCAACCAGATACATCAACAAAACCACCATCACCCTGAGCAACTCCACCATGCGCAGCAATTTCAGCACCCTGCCTAAAAATCGTTTGGTTGGGTGAAAGAGCTATCACAGTACCACCCTGACCAACGTTACCAGCATTCGCAGCAAGCCGACTCGTTTCGGTCAAGGCTACAGAATTATCTGCGGTCAAAAATAACGATCCGCCATTGGCAATTACGTCATCGGCCGAGGAAGCGCCGTTAGCCAAACTGGTCCCGCCATGCGCAACCCTCTGACCTTGGATATGAATATTGCCACCACTACCTTGATGATTTTGTGTCGCAGAAACATCGATTGTTCCTTGTTGCCATACATCACCCTCTTCGCCTCCGACTAACCAAATCTCACCATTGCGATCCTCAAACCGCTTTGCTTGAATATCACCTGTATTCGCTATAACGGTGTTATATAGACTATTCGCAACATCAGCTTGCATTAGTACCACACCGCCATCGGCCTTAATGGTGCCCTGGTTTTCCACCAGTCCCTGCCAGCTAGCTGCATCAGTTTCTATGGCTAATTCCTTGTCAGCCACTTGCACCACAACGTTATCAGCAGAAACCAAGGCAATATCACCCTTTAATGCGTTAATGGTGCCTTCGTTACTCACAGTGTTAGCAAGCAAGACAATATAACCTTCCGATAGCGCACTCAGTTGCCCCTGATTGACAACCTCAGCCGTTGTATGGAGAGCATTGTTAAATTCATGATGACCATTCATAAAATCCTGGTCTTGAATATCTAATGTTGTCGCAATTAATCCCGCTACATCGATCTGAGCACCCGGTGCGAACAACACGCCATTGGGATTGATCAAGAACACCTGCCCGTTTGCTTTTAAGTTACCCATAATCTCACTGGCATTGGGTCCGAGTACTCGGTTCAAAGCAATACTATCGCGGCCAGGCTGAATAAAGCGCACCGTTTCACCAGCATCAATATTGAAAGATTGATATTCGATAGCGACTCGATCCGTATGTTGCTGAATGAGCAACTGTTGACCATTGATAGGATCGGTTGAGGGCGATAGTGTCGCTGAACCTACTGTCACCTGAGCACCTTCAGGCAATGCAAAGCTATGGAGGGAAAACCCCATGTAGGCAAAAAGTACGAATGCTCGAATTGCGTTCACAGCGCGTTATTTCCTCTATCAAAATTGTTGCCAGCTTTGTGTTCAGTTTAGCAGCTCAATAGCACGCCAACCGCTATACTAAGCAAGGAATAGAGAAGATTAACATTGGAGATACTGTGGACGTTTTGCTTGTGGATGATCATGCACTATTTCGGGACGGCCTAGCGTTATTGCTTAGCCAGCACGATAGTGAAACTCAAGTGCACACTTGCACCACGGTGGCTGAAGCCCTCAAGTATGCTGAGGACCATGAAGACCTAGATTTAGCATTGCTAGACTATAACCTACCGGATGGTAATGGCTTAGCTTTGCTTAAAGAGCTGAAAGGTATTTTACCAGCAACGCCCATCGCAATGCTGTCAGGCGAAGAAGATCCCACATTAATTCAGAATTCCCTTAATGCAGGAGCCAGTGGCTTCATTACCAAAACCTCCACATCTGATGTCATGCTCAGTGCAGTATCCTTGATTATGAATGGTGGTATGTATATACCACCGGCGATACTAGCACAACAAGCACCAGTGGCTCAGCCAGCTGTGACATCGGCAGGGATAGAACCTACTAACATCACCGCAGATAATGCCTCGCCTAACATGGCACCTCAGTCGCGCCAAGATTATCAGCTGACTGAACGGCAAAAAGATGTACTACGCGAAATGGTGAAAGGACTTTCAAACAAAGAAATCGCCAAGGAACTCAACATGTCTCCCAGTACCGTAAAAGTTCATGTTGCTGCGATCTTAAGAGAACTGGAAGTCAAAAACCGCACTCAAGTGGTTGCTTTGGCTCAGCAACAGGGGCTGTGCGACGATTAGCGTGACTGGGTTAAATGATAGTTAATTAGAGCGCGCAGCTTTGCAGGTTTGATCGGTTTAGGAAGACGTTGATAGTCTGCATTTTTTATCATTTGAATATCTGCTTCATCATCAGTACTCGAAATAATAAAGGCGGGAATGCCCTCAAGCGTTTGGCCAAGCGCATTAAGTAATTCGACGCCATTCATGCTCCCCCCCAAATGAAAGTCACTAATGATCAGCACTGGCGGGTCTAAGTCATCGTCCTCAGCTAATGTATTTTCAACCCATTGTATGGCTTGCTCAGCTGAAGAAAAGGCAACCACTTTAAAGCTCCAACTCGACAACAACTGCGATATCGCATCAAGTACCATAGAATCATCATCTACCAACATCACCCTATCCGCGGTACCGGGTATATCGAGTTGAATCGGCGCAGCTGCATCACCGGAAACAATCATTTCTTGCGATTCTTCGCTGGCAGGAACTCGGGCCATTCGTAGTCGAAAACAAGTTCCTTTGCTTTCCTGCGATTTAAGCTCTAGTGTGTGCCCTAACGCGTCGACCAAACGCTTAACAATAGATAATCCTAAGCCATAGCCTTGCTGGGCATCCTCTGACTTTACCTGGCTAAATTGAGCAAAGATTTCAGCTTGTTTATTTTCGGGAATACCTCTTCCTGTATCCCAAACTTCTACCCAGACTTCTTGTTCGCGCGGACGCACCGCCACCAGCAAACCGCCAGTCTCCGTGTAGCGAATCGCATTACTCACTAGGTTGCGAATCACACGCGATAACATGGTGGCATCAGATAACACCTCAGCATTTCTCAAATGAAGTTTAAATGTTAAACCTTTATCACCTGCTAGAGCATCAAACTCATGACAAAGCCCTTCTAACAGCTGCTCAAGTGCCACAGGCTCCTGATGAATTGCTTGCTCAACCTTAGCTTCAAATCGAGACACATCGAGTAACTCGCGAAACATATCGCCTAAGTTAGAAACCGCCAGATGTAATTTTTGATAAAGCGCTTCACGCTGTTGCAGATCTTGCTCACCTTGCAGCACATTCACATACATATCGATTGCTTGCAAAGGCTGACGAAGATCATGAGTCACCCCTGAAAAGAAATCTCGAATCGCATCATGACGCTGGCTCATATCTTGAGCGTGAGCTTCATTAGAATCGGAGCGTTCCTTTAACTCCGATACCAGCTGATCCATTTGCATTTCTGCCAACTGGATTTTGCTAACCATATCGTTAAAGTGCTGCACCAACTGACCGGTTTCGTCCTTGCTATAAACTTCTCCACGCAAAGCATAATCACCAGTGCGCCTAATCTTGCGGGTTAACTGCGTTAGTTGACTAATCGGCGCAGCAATCAGAGTCGTTAATTTCGCGGTAACTAAATAAGCCAATGCAAAAGCCATAAAAATAGCTAAGAATGATACGATAACGAATCTAAAGACTGCTTGATGAATCGGTGCCAATGTCGAATGGATCATCAAGGTGCCGATCGCACGCCCTTTCAGCTCCACCACATGGGTGGCAATAACTTTATCTTCAACAAAACTAACGCCGGTAACGATACCTGCTTCAGCACATCGTGGATTATCTTGATATACGCGATCTATCGCCGCAAATAATGTTTGATCCTTTTTAAAAACACAGGCTGTTTCAATGGACGTCTTAATCATTAATGAGTCCAAATTTTGAAGCACTGCTTTTTTATCCACAAACATAATGGCAGCAGTACTTCGCTGCGCCGTTATAGAAGCCAATGCCTCTAACTCTTCAGACAGGTTTTGCTTCTCTTGATCGTAGAAATAGGCAAGCACCACCGTCATAGCACTCGTTAGCGCAACCAGAATCGCCAATAACACGATGAGCGTTAATTTTCTTTTCAGTGGTAGATCTAGGAAAGGTCGCATATCAACTAATGTCGAACCCTAGTGTTTTCACGTATTGTTCGGGCTAGTGCTAAAAGATCAGAGCTAATAAATAAGCCATTAGCAATCGCGTTGGAGATATTTACATCGAATTGTACTCGATCGGTTGTTCGCAAAATATTAATAATGCCACCACGCTGGGTAAACTGATTTTGCTCCCCAACACTCAACACATAAAGATACTTTATTTGATTCCAGAACTCTGGCAACAAGACACGCTGTTCATCTCCAACGAACAATATGTGACATCCGTCGGCAATATCAGCCATGTCTTGGGTACGTTGGACGGTTAATGGTCGTTCGCCAATTAAAGTGCCATTGACACTATCTAGGAAATTACCAAATGGGATGTTACCAAATAAGCACAGCGTAATCGGATCTTTGGGCTTCTCAAATGCCTCAGTAGGCCATTCAACAAAGTTGGCGAAGTTATACAGAAATAGCGCCTTCGCTTGATGCTCTCTTTTTTGATACTCGAGATCACTAGCGTTAGCCATAGGGACAGTAAGTATAAGCGCAAACAACAGCCCATTCATCGCATACCAAAGAGATTGGTACACCGAAAGGTTTGCACTACTATTTAACAATGAGTGCTGAGGACGAAATAATTCACTATAAAATTTCACGTGTAGGCTATCGATAAACCCTATTGAGTGAACACATAAAGATTAATGAAAGTATAGCAGGCAGCGGCCAAGTCATCTGCGACCAACTGCCTGCTAACAGCTATCAGTTCATCACCTCGACAATTTCCACATCAAAGTAGTGATCAACACACTTAGCGTAGTCCCCCTCCATGAAGGCAGAGAAAGCAGTTTGGTAGCCCACCAGCTGGCAGGCATTTTCTTGAGTCCAACTCTGCTCCCAATAGATGGCTAATGCACCTGCACCATTACTATCAAACTGCTGCATATTCGCACAGCCTAGCACTTCACTCTCACTGATAGATACACTCAAGTAGTTAGCGATAGCCTGATAATAATTAATACGGTTTTGCGATTGGATATGCTCGCTGCTACCACCACACTCTATACCACCATTGATGATTTGCGTGGTCACGCCAAATCCGGATACTAAACCAGCGGCTAAATCATTCGCATTCGGTTGCCAAGTGCCATCAATAACATGAAGCATGCTAGGCTTTGGTGGCTGTGGGTAGACAAAAAAGAACACCGCACTGGCTAGGTTTAACCAAGTATCTGCCACCAACTCTGGGTTTTGCAATAACACGTTAACATCGCCAAACATGGCTTGAGAGAACGGCCCATAGTTATAGTTGTAGCTTAGTTGCTTGGAACCACGGCCAAAATAACTCTTGTACTGCCCCGCTTGAGGATGACCCTCTGGATAAGTCGCGCAAGGCCAGCTTTTTGCCTGCCAAGTATTTGGGTCGCAAATCCCATAGCCATTGGCCATATCCTCGGACCAACCAACTTCACGTAAATAATGCAAACCTTGTCGCCATTCTTCTTCTGGCCACCAGCTGGTATGTCCGCCGGTTTCTTGAGTAAAGTGAGCGAACATTGTCGCTAATGATTTTCTGCAAATCGCCACTGCATCACGACCATCATCATAGGGACCGCAAAACGCAGGGAACTTCGCTACTGCCTGAAGAAATTTACGATAGGTATATTCGTCGGCCCGACGGGGAAATACATAATCCCAATCTGCTTCCGATAAGATCGCTTCTACACGTTTTACGTTCTCCGGGTTTTCCGGATTATTAGCATCCACTGCTTCTACCGTGGCGTTATCACGAGTAGCAATAGCTTGCTTTACCAATGCCATTAATTCACCACTGGTGAGCGCTGCTTCGGCAGCCACTAAGTCGGTCATTAAAACCACATCACCGCTTGTATCTGGCACTTCTGGTTGCTCGTCTTGAGAATCGTTATTTCCTTCCTCTTCTTCTAAAGGCGCTTCAGCATCGACCTGGGCAAACTGAATATCAAATCCAGATAAATCACAATTTGTTAGTGCGTTTTCTGGCAATGAGCCATTAGCGCCAAAACCGATTGTTAAACTTTGACTTGCAGATAGTGTTGAATTCCAACTCACAGGTGTAAGAGAAAGCGTGCCATTAGATGCCTGATAATCAGCATTCCACAGAGACGTGATATCAAGCGAAGATTCACACCGCAATTGCCAATTTTCCAAGGCCGATAAACTTTGGTTAGTAATTTTGATTTCGGCGCCATAACCGCTATCCCATTGGCTGGTTATTACTAGTTGGCCAGCAAATTGTGCAGCTTGCTCAAGGTCTTCATTCTGATCATCGCTGGGCTCATCTGTCGTGGAATCATCGCTAGCATTTTCCTCATTTGTCGCAGTGCCATCGTTATTGCCAGCTTCAGATTCGTCTTCAGTCGCATCATCCTCAACATCACTCGCAGAATCTTCGCTTATATCTGTAGCGTCCTCTGGTTCGCTATCGGTTGACTCGTCGATATCACTCTCTTGATTAGAATCAGAATCAGTAACGTCATCAGATTGATCCTCGCTTGTTGATTCTTCATCTGCATCAGATTCGCTTTCATTGCTACCCACATCATCTGGAGAATTGCTGTCGTTATCATTCGAACTGTTGTCAGACTCACTATTACTATCAGACTCATTACCACCGCCGGTAGAGGGCACATCCGCACCGGTATCCGGTTCAGGATCATTAATCACCGGGTCATCAATAATAATTCTGCCATCGTCGGAATTACCGGAATCGCTTCCACCCTCAGATCCATTGCCACCACCACAACCCGTGAGTGTGATGGAAGACATCAATAAGCCAGCCCATATCAATTGTTTAGAGTTATTTTTGCTTGTCATTGAAACCACCTTGCCAGTGCATTGCTATTGCCCGCTACTTTACCGATTTGCCTCCTGGATCCGGTATCCACCGGGTGGCTAAAACGGGCTAATCGCCATGGCCTAAGCCATTGGAATTACACCGGCTTAAGAATTGCCGTGGCCTAGGTAATGCAGTGGATACAAAGACTTAGAGGCGGTTGATAGAGTGGCACCATTAAATCCAAACCTATGGAGAACGGCACAATGGCAAAGCAATCATCCAGTAAAACGCTTCTTTATACGGGGCTTCTTTTGACCTCTCTGACCTTGACCGCCTGCGGTGGTGGCGGTGGCTCTGGCGGTGGTGGTGACAACGGCAACTCGAATGACGATACGCCAATTACCGACAATGATAGAGGCGACAACGTTAACAATGGCGGTGGTGACAATAATGATTCTGTAGAACCAGAGTTGCCGAACGAGAACGAAACTGAGACCGAGACCGAGACCGAGACCGAGACCGAGACCGAGACCGAGACCGAGACCGAGACCGAGACCGAGGACAGTGTGGATGAAGAATCTGAATCCTGCCAAGCAGTTTCTTACCAAGCTGGGACAACTTATCAAACCGGCGATATCGTACAAAACAACAATGCGCTATTTGAATGTACGGTAGCTGGCTGGTGCTCGAGTGATGCCGCCTATGCCTACGCCCCAGGAACAGGTTTGTACTGGCAAACCGCATGGAATCAAGTCAGTGACTGCGGCGACAACGCAAGCGAAGAAGCTGCAGAAAGCGAGGAAAACAGTACCGACGACACCAAGACCCAAGACGAAGGCGATGATACCGTTATTCCACCCGAAACAGATCGCCCTGATTTAGCGAGTTCTGAAAGCGTGCTGTATGCTGAAAACAGCGGCATTAATTTTGATGCACTTGGTGGCCTTGGTAAAACAGAAGACTTCCGAATTATTGGCTATTACATGCCTTCGCTAGATGGCTCCTTTCCTCCTTCGGCGATTGGCGCAGAACAAGCACGTCAACTCACTCATATTAACTTCGCATTTATGCATTTAAACGAAAACTATGAGTGCGACTTTGCGCCAGGCGACAACCCAGAACAAGTCGCAGGTATTATCAGCGAACTACAACAGCTGAAATCCTATAATCCGGATTTAAAAATTCTATTTTCGATTGGCGGCTGGGCATTATCAAACGATGACAGCAGCAGCGTATCAAACTATCGCAATGCCTTTACCGCAAGCAACCGTGAAACCATGGCACAAAGCTGTGTTGAATTTATGGAGCAATATGGCTTTGACGGTATTGATATCGATTGGGAATACCCTCGCCAACAAGACGTGAACAACTTTATTGCTGGTCTTAGCTTGATTCGCGACAAATTGGATGCTCGCGGCGACGATGAACTGTTAACAATTGCTGGCGCTGGTGGCGCGTTCTATTTATCGCGTTATTACGCTCAATTACCAGAAATTGTTGAGCAGCTAGATTTCATCAATTTGATGAGTTACGACTTAAACGGTCCATGGAATGGAGTAACTTCCACTAATCACCATGCACATTTATATGGCAATGAGAACGAACCGAAATTTTACAACGCATTAAGAGAAGCCAACTTAGGCCTAACTTGGGAAGAGCTAACTCAGCGTCATGAAAGCCCCTTTGCCCTCACCGTTGATGCGGCGGTTAAACAACATTTGTTGATGGATATTCCCCGCGACAAAGTGATTATGGGTGTTCCCTTCTATGGTCGTGCGTTCTTTAACGTCGGTGGTGGCAATGATGGTTTGTATCAATCTTTTAATACCCCAAAGGGCGACCCGTATGTGGGTGACGCAAGCTTACTTTATGGCTGTGCACCTTGCGAAGAAAGAAATGAACCACGTATCGCTACTTACAACGAAATTATCGAAATGAAAGACGGTGGTTGGGGTTATAACTATCATTTCGATAGTGCGACCAAAGCCGTTTGGTTACATCATCCAGAAAAAAATATTTTTGTAACCTATGACGACCCAACATCGCTTCGCTATAAAACGGATTACATCAAGGCTGAAGGCTTAGGCGGAGCAATGTTTTGGCACCTAGGTCAAGACGATTCACGCTTCACCATGCTAGACACACTTCATGAAGAGCTCAATGGTGAAAATACTGATTCATTCTTTGATGGTGAAACCGTCGATACCGACCAACCCTCAGATTCCAATGAAGAAAGTGAAGACACAGGTGATTCTGATGAGCAATCTGAGGAAGAAACCAACAACTCAGAGGATAGCGAAACAGAAACGACTTCCGACAACGAAGAGGAGACTGAGACTGAGACTGAGACTGAGACTGA
>JAKSAW010000083.1 GCA_022361455.1 Pseudomonadales bacterium
AAAAGATGAACAACCTAAAGGTTGAAAGCATTGCTGCTTGGGTATCAGGCAAGCTTCCCCTATACTTGGCAACCTTTTTAATGAAGCACAACAAGCACTTAGTTTGATAAGCAACCTATTTGCAGGATTCTGGAACGAGACGAATCAATGAGTAATACGGAAATAAAGAAGCCAGCCCACTTTATTAGACAAATCATTCAAGGTGATCTGGAAGCTGGCAAGAACCAGGGCAAAGTGGTGACGCGCTTTCCACCAGAACCCAATGGTTATTTGCACATTGGTCACGCGAAGTCTATTTGCTTGAATTTTTCCATGGCACAGGAATTCGACGGTACCTGTAACCTGCGATTCGATGACACTAACCCAGAGAAAGAAAGCCAAGAGTATATTGACGCCATCAAAAAGGATGTCCGTTGGCTAGGCTATGAATGGAATGCTGAGGTTCGCTTTGCCTCAGACTATTTTCAGGCGCTTTATGAGTACGCGGTGCAACTTATTAAAGAGGGCAAGGCCTACGTGGACAGCCTTAGCCCAGAGGAAATTCGCACCTATCGGGGCACACTAACTGAAGCTGGAAAGCACAGCCCCTATAGAGATCGCTCGATTGAAGAAAATTTGGATCTGTTCGAGCGGATGAAGCAAGGTGAGTTCGATGAAGGTACTCAGTGCTTGCGTGCAAAAATTGATATGGCTTCGCCAAACATTAACATGCGCGACCCTGTTATTTATCGCATCCGTAAAGTGCATCATCATCAAACAGGAGATGAGTGGTGTATTTATCCCATGTACGATTACACCCACTGTATTTCTGATGCTATCGAAGGAATAACCCATTCCTTATGTACACTAGAGTTTGAGGATCACCGTCCGTTATACGATTGGGTATTAGATGAATTAAGAACACCGTGTCACCCACAACAAATCGAGTTCTCAAGACTAAATCTAAATTACACTGTCACGTCTAAGCGCAAACTTAAGCAGTTGGTCGACGATAAACATGTTAACGGTTGGGATGATCCGCGAATGCCAACCGTTTCTGGCATGCGTCGTCGTGGTTATACGCCTGCTTCGATCCGCAACTTTTGCGAAATGGTGGGTGTTACCAAAAGTGAAGGTGTAGTTGATGTGGGTATGCTGGAATTCGCTATTCGCGATGACTTGGATAAGAATGCGCCCCGTGCAATGTGTGTCATTAATCCTATCAAAGTCGTTATTGAAAATTACCCCGACGATGAAGAGTTGAAGCTTACTCTACCGGCACACCCAAAAGTGGATATGGGTGAGAGGGAAGTTTTTTTCACGAAAGAAATTTATATTGATCGAGCTGACTTTGAAGAAGTGCCGCCACCAAAATACAAACGTATGACGCCAGAAAATGCCGTTCGTTTACGTGGCGCTTTCGTGATTAAATGCAGTGAGATCATTAAAGATGATCAAGGCGAAGTGGTGGAACTCCGTTGCACCTATGACGAAAATACCTTGGGCAAAAAACCAGAAGGCTATAAAGCAAAAGGTGTTATTCACTGGGTTTCTGCCAAGCATTGTTACCCAGCTGAGATTAGACTTTACGATCGATTATTTGATCATGAAAATCCAGATAACGCTGGTGATGAATCTCATTTTATCGACTTTATTAATCCCGACTCTTTAACAGTGATAGATAATGCGCTGGTGGAACCGTCCCTCAAGTTGGCTAACCCGGATCAGCCTTATCAATTTGAGAGGGAAGGTTACTTCGTGTTGGATTCAAAAGATGGATCGGCAGAAAAATTAGTATTTAACAGAACCGTAACCCTTCGGGATACTTGGGCCAAGATCCAAGGCTAAATACGATTGTTTCCGCCATTATGATTGGCTTTGCCTTGAATATGGGGCAATGGTTTGTGTTAACGGTTATAGTGGCGGAAAATACTTTTTTCTAAAAAGCGTAATGCTTTTGAAGAGCCTTTAAGTTTTTCTATATAGGTGGAGCCTTCTGGCAAGTAAACTGTTAGCTTGCTGCCTTTCTTTAGCGATTCCCACATTCTCTCGTCGATATCGATGCGCACAAATTGTTTGGTTTCTATCACTTTTGCATTGGTGTTTCTTACATAGCGATCCACTTCTAAGCCAACCGAGATAAATGAAAAATAGGGATCAAGTCTGTGCTTTTTTAAACTCTCTACTTGCTCGGTGGTTAGATTGATATAGAGCTTTCCCCACAATCCTTTGTTGGGTTTTTGCATTTTCAAAATCATGCCGTGCTTAGGGGTGATGGCCACAGGTCTATCGTCGACAGTGGAAACTCTCCAGGCATTGCTAGCAGCTTGCGCAAAACCTGCGAACAAAAAGAAAACGATAAAAACCGAAATGCGATGAATTTGCATGAAAATGCTGTTGCCCCCAATCATTATTATTTGCGACGAACATAGGGGAGTTATACGTGAATAACAATTCGGTCCCGCTAATCTTGTGACGCCACACCCATTTTAGCTGGTTAATTGCATTTTTTCCGAAGGATTAAGTTTTGATTTCGAAATAATGACAAAAGACTTGGCTTCTTATAGGTTAAAGCCTTGAAAAGGAGGCGTAAATCATGAATAATCCTTCGCCTTTCTCGCAGTGGTGGCCCTATCGGTCCCCTCGCAACGATAGCTTGTGAACCCCGCCAGGCCCGGAAGGGAGCAACGGTAGCAGGTGACTCGTGTGCCGGGGTGTGGCTGGTAGGGTCGCCTCCAATTCCGCTGCTACTACTTTCCGGTGTTTGACCTTCTGTTTGTTTTGATTCCTGTCTATTAGAACGTAAATATCCAAAATCCTAATAGCACTGCTTGAAACCCGAGCAGACCAGGCCACAGATTCAACTCACTCATTACCCCATTTGAGCGTTTCAGCGCATTGGAGAAACTCACGGTGACGTGGACTAACAAACTAAAGCCGATCAAAAGGGAATTGTTTGGTTCCCATAGCACTAGAGCAATGATCGCTATTGCAGGTATGGTCATTCCTAAAAAGTCTCTGATATGGCGGCTTTCTGATAGGTTAGCAAAGTAGAGTGCTGTCATTACTGCACTGGTTGCTGCTAGTACCTGTAGCGATTGATTGCTTGCAATAATCAGCAGTGCCGCCGAAAGCAGTCCTCCAAGTGAAAGGTAGGCCATCGATTTTGCTGATTCCACCAGGCAGTCAGTATCAAAACTCACCGATTCTTTGCGTTGCTGTTCTACGGCTTTGCCGTATTCAAATTGTGCAGTCTGATTTAGTGTTGCCATGATTTCTTCTCCTTGATAGGAAGCGAATGAGCTACAGCTTTAGAATAGGCTTGCTCGTTCAGATGTTAAAGTGGCGAAAATGGTACAGATAGTTCCAAAAAGGACTTATGTTGTTGTGTTTGAGTGAGTTTGCTTGGCAACTATGAGTAAAAGGTGCTGAATCGGACATAATAGGTGTCGTAATTGGCTGCTTGGTTTCAGGGGAATCCATATTGGTCTAAAATGGCTGATTCATTTCCCAAAAAAGCAATAAAAATTCATGAGTTATCAAGTACTAGCGCGAAAATGGCGACCTCGCACTTTCCGAGAGATGGTGGGGCAAGAGCATGTTTTAAAAGCGCTAATCAATGCACTCGATCACGGGCGTTTGCACCATGCTTATTTATTTACAGGAACCCGTGGCGTAGGAAAAACCACTATCGCCCGAATTTTGGCAAAGTCCCTAAATTGCGAAGTGGGAATAAGTTCCGAGCCTTGTGGTCAGTGCAGTGCCTGCAAGGAAATTGATGAGGGTCGCTTTGTTGATCTCATCGAAGTGGATGCGGCTTCTCGCACTAAGGTGGAGGACACCCGAGAGATACTGGACAACGTTCAGTACGCGCCCACAAGAGGTCGCTACAAAGTTTATCTGATCGACGAAGTGCACATGTTATCGGGGCATAGTTTTAATGCTTTGCTTAAAACATTAGAAGAGCCCCCAGAGCACGTTAAGTTTTTATTGGCTACTACAGATCCGCAAAAACTGCCTATCACCATTCTATCTCGCTGCTTGCAATTCAGTTTAAAAGCGATGTCCCCAGAGCGAATTGTAGGGCACTTGAAAAATGTGCTTGGCAAAGAAATGGTGGAATTTGAAGAGCCTGCTCTCTGGGCTTTAGGTAGAGCAGCAGATGGCAGTATGCGTGACGCTATGAGCCTAACTGATCAGGCGATATCTTTCGGCAATGGCAGAGTTGCGGACCTTGATGTTCGAGCCATGCTAGGCAGCATTGATCGGGAATATGTCTATCAATTATTGCAAGCACTTATGACTGGTGATGGTGCTCAGTTGTTAGCAACCATCGCGCAAATGGCAGAGCAATCGCCAGACTATATGGGTGTGCTTGCGGACCTAATTTCGGCACTTCACCGTATTGCTATGGCTCAAGTCGCGCCAGACGCAGTGGATGATAGCGACGGTTCTAAGGCGCAAGTATTGGAGCTTGCTGGCCATTTTACTGCGGAAGCGGTTCAGCTCTATTACCAAACTGCTTTGTTAGGTAGAAAGGATTTGCCATTGGCGCCCGATGCCAGAAGCGGTTTTGAAATGGTGTTGCTAAGAATGATGCTCTTCAAGCCGCAGGGTGTGGTTGCGGCTGGGCAATCAGGAGGCGCCAATCCTGTAAAAAAGTCCACTAGTGTCGCCGTTAATCAGGGTTCAGCACCTGCTCAAAATGCGGTGGCACAGGCAGTGGAAAACAAACCTCAGGATCCGCAGATTCCAGCACAGCAGCTGGGGAGAGGTCAGGCCAGTCTTGCTCAGATAAGAGATTCGCTCGATGCCCCTAAGGCTAAGCAAA
>JAKSAW010000123.1 GCA_022361455.1 Pseudomonadales bacterium
CAAGGAAACCACGCATCGCAGCGGTGACCTGAATGACGATGGGACCATGACCGAACTCGTGAACCGCTGCGACGTTGACGAGCTTCTGACCCTGTCGGCCTCGAGCGGATTTCAAGACTCCGACGAAGTAGCGGCCTGGTCGCTCTTTGCGGACCTTGATCGAGTTCCTGAGGTCGCCTCGAACGATAAGAGCCTTGGACCCACCGAAGCCCTGGAAGCGGCGTACAGCGAGCGTGAGGGGCGACAGCGGCTTGAATCGCTGGCCACCTGGTGCCTGACGTCGTAGCCCTTCCTTGATCTTGCGTTGGAAGAAGCGAGCCTCTTGCGCGACGGTCTTGTCGATCGCCTTGTCGATGCGAGCTCGTGAGATACCGAGGATGCGAAGCGCCCTCGTCCATCCATCGTCGAAAATGATCTGACTCATCGCGTGCTTCGATCGCGTGCACGGAAGTCGAGAAACAAAAGGTTGCGTCGTGCGTTCGATGGCGACAGTCCCCAACCTCGAGGCATCACCTGGAACGCATGCATCGCGGGGGGATCGGGGATGTCTTGAACGAGCGACAGATCCTTCTTGTGAAGGATGCGCACGAGTCGATCACCGATCGAAAATGCTGCGGTGCCGTCGGGGCGTGTGAGGCCGAGTCGTTCGATGTCTTTGAAGTGCAGCACGACGCGGAAGAACTCCTGAGGCGAGTGACCACTCAGAAGCATCTCGAGTCGCTCGAACATCTCGGCTTCGATCTGCGCAGGGATCTGCACAACGGGGAGTTCAACGCGTGCGGTGACGCCGACGGTGTCGCTCGGACCCGTCGGAGCTTTGATCGGTTCGCGATAGATCGGATCGTAGCCTGAATCAGCAGGGCGCGCGGGATCGGCATCGGTAGGATCGGCGGCCGTGCCGGCCGTGTCGATCCTCGCGATCTCCACGACGAATGGAAAGATGAGGCGGCCCCTCGGCACTACACGGCTCCGAACGCCGGCGGACGCATGAACTGAGCGAGGATGTTGTCGATCTCCGGATCACCAGTCCAGAAACCGCCGGCCTGATGCACGGGTCGGACCGTGCCCTGATTCCCGTAAGCGATCTCTTGATCGCGAGTCTTGTACTTCGTGATG
>JAKSAW010000390.1 GCA_022361455.1 Pseudomonadales bacterium
CAATAGCAATCTCACCTAAATACTCTGCTCTAAATGTAGACGCCAATTTAGCATCATTAATATCAAAGGCAGTTTCGTCGCTAGAGCCTTCACGTGCTAGAGCTTGTTCAAGTGCTGTGATATCGCCACCAACAATGGTCGTGGTGAGAGCGCCAACGGCGCTATCGGCTGCATGAAAGGTTTGGCTTTTGCTTTGCGCGTTGCTTGCCATTTTTTCATTCATAATGGCTGTGTCTAAACCTGACATGGAAACAAAGGTTAAAACTAGCATCATGATTAAGCATACAATTAGCGCACTACCACCATGACTTTTTCTGCCATTCACTTTATTCAGCTTTACTCTATTCATTTTGCTAGCTCCTATTCCTTATACCGACGGCTAAGGTGAAGGCCTTTCTTAATCGATTGTCATCAGGGTGTGTCACATTGCCTGCATCGCTGGCTGGACCAATATCTTCACCCGGAAGAGCGTATACTTGATTGTCTGTGTTATCTCTTACCACTTCATTCGACGCTACAAGCAAACCAATTTTGATACTTACCACGTTACCCATATTTAGCCCGACAGTATCTGCAGGCACATAACGAATGTTGTTGGTTGCTAAACGTTCCCCATATAGGATTTGAAGGCTTTCTACACCTTCAACTAATTCTTCAATATCAAAGTCACCACCGCCAAGAGCAAGGTTATCTGTTTGACGATACAGCGCGAAAATTGCGTTTCCTTGGGCATCATCACGACCGGTATCAGCAACAAAATACGCTGTTGAACTAAAGCGATATACAATTGCACCATCACCATAGATTGTGCCTAAGCGATTGCTACTATTAACGTTTTGCGCATGAGCCCAGGTTCCCGAGTCAGGATTACTAGTAATACGAAATAGATCAGCATTCTCGCAGTTTGAAATTAAGACAGCGTCGTTTTGAGCAAAGCCAAAGTTGTTATTGTTTACCTTAACATTGGCGTTACTGACGGAATCTGGTCGTACAACTGTATCGCCTGAAATAGCTCGTTGAATTGCTATAACATCACTTCCAACAACGGCTCTGTTTTCGATATCTTCATTATCGAATTCTTCTCCATTTGCCCAGTTGCCGTTGTCTACCTCATATCCCCTTAGTGCAGTTAGACCAAAATTCGCGGTGGGTGCATCATCTGCAATGATATTTAAATTAATAGAATTTATATCCGCACAACCTTGGAAACCAGCCATGCGTACATCTTTCGCGATCATCTCCATCGCGATGCGTGCGGACTCTTGAATCTCAGCTAACGCAACACCAGCATAGTCATTGCGTTTTGAGTCGATAAAAAGCGTTATAACGCCAACCGTTAGGAACAGGCCTATTGCTGAAGCAATCATCAGCTCTATTACGGTGATACCTTGTTGGCTTTTCTTCATTGTGTTTTTGGAAATTAGATTCATCATAATCTCACTGTATAAAGCTTAAAGGCTTACATTGACGGTGTAGGTCTGTTGCAAAACAGCTTTTGCTTGTGCATCAGCATCCCAATCAGTTTCATTCCAAGTGATTTGTATGGTGAACAAATTACCCGCTCCACGAGTGATGGTGCCTACAGCATCTGGCAGTAAGATTGCGCTGTCTTCGGTACCAGACACTAGATCAGACCATTCAGCTTTATCGAGATTAACGATAGTGGCAGCGTTACAACCAGCAGCGGTTGTTGCACACGCAGGTGAATCGATTTCATTATCTTCGGTAGTGAAGTTGTCATAGGCTCCTGCAATTGCCTGGGCTGAATTCATGCGCATTCTATCGATGATGTCAGTAGCCATAATGCTTGCCTGAGTACGATTGTAAGCACCTTGATTACTTCTCACTCCAGTTATTTGCATGCCAACCATACCTAGCATGCCTACACCGATGATCATGACGGCCACCAGGTTTTCCATTAGCGTAAAGCCAAGAACATTCTTTTTCATATTGATTACTCCTGAAGTCCTAGATCGCTATGCTGGGCAAGTCACGTTGCCATCGGGGTAGTTGACAATGCCGTCGTCATTTTCATCAACTGCCATTCTTGTTTGGCCTGCGATGGTCATGACCACGGCTCGAGCAGAGGTGTCCCCACGCTCATCACACACAACAAAAGTTCCGCCAGATGTCGGAAAACCTTCGGTGTCCATTTGGATAAAATTAGCGTTATCGAAACTAAATGTTCTCAATGTATTGCCACCGGTTAACGGGCCAAAGTACTTAACAATGACGTCACCATCTCCGGCGTCGACAACACGGTCACCGTCTACATCTACAAGTACGATAAATCCGACTTCCCAGTTGGGCGTGTTAGTGCAACCAGTTCCGTCATTTGAAGGGCATAAAGTAATGGTGACTTGGCTGCGCTTAGCTCCTTCACTTCGAGCAA
>JAKSAW010000104.1 GCA_022361455.1 Pseudomonadales bacterium
AGCGGCTATGGATGTTGAAAACACTGTTATTGAGAAAGTAAAAGACTTGCCACCAGAAGACTTCGAAAAAATGATTCGTCCCATTTTTGAAGAAGATGAATGGATAATGACACTTGGTGGTGGCGTTTTAGGCCTTGCTGTTGGTCTTTTTCAGTTCTTTATTGTATTCGGTGGCGGTCAATAAACATCTTTTGAAATAGACCGTTTTATTTAGTCTATTTATTTTATCGAAAGCGAGGTGATAAGGTTTAAGGCTTCTCATAGTGTTTGCAAAGGACATCTAATATGAATCTAACGCAGTTATTAGAAGCTATCACCTACAGCGAAAACTCAGCCACTGTTGAGGTAACAGAAGATTGGCTACAAGGGCGAAGCATGTTTGGTGGCTTGCAAGCAGCACTGGGAGTGCGCGCCATGCGCCAGGCTATTCCAGAAGATCTACCACTTAAGACACTGCAAACAACGTTTATTTCACCAGTGCCTTCAGGGAAAGTCACGGCTACAGCTAGCATATTAAGAACAGGTAAAAATGCTACCCATGTCGAGGCGCGCATCGTTGATGGCGAGCAAACCTTAGCACTTTTCGTTGGCGTTTTTGGTCGCTCGCGAGACTCTGCCATCGGCAGAGAAATACCCCAACCGATCATAGACAATCCTACAAATACACTCTTTGAATTCCTCAAAGGGGTCACTCCAAATTTCACACAGCACTTCACCGCAAAATGGCTTAAAGGTGGCCTACCCTTCACCAGTAGCCAACTTCCGGAATCGGTGACAGAGATATCAATCAATGAAGATGCTCTCACCAGTGAAAGCCACTTTCTTGCAATCGCCGATTTCATACCACCTGTAGCCCTATCGCTATTAACAGTGCCTTCTGCAGGCAGCTCATTAACCTGGATGCTTGAGTTTCTCTGTGACGATTATCGGCGACAGCCCCTTCAAAAATGGCGGGTAGACGCGGAGATGACAGCGGCTTCAGGCGGCTACACCAGTCAAACTGCCACTATTTACGCCCCAGACGGCAGTGCCGTCGCTCTCAGTCGTCAGAGCATGGTTATTTTCGGCTAAAGGGCATAATGACCCATCGGCCACCAATAGAGCTTGCCGAAAACAAAACATTTGTTTATCTTTTTGGGCTTAGAATAGTCCGAAACGGGTATTTATAGCCCAAAAAAGGCGCTTTAACTCAACAAAACCCGCCCAAAAAGATAAACATACGTTTACGGTAATCACTATGAGCCAGCAAAACCATGTACGAGCACTACGGGACCGAATTAAGTCAGAACTACCGCCAGATACATTCCAAGCGCAACCCTGGCGCTTAATCTGGTTCGCACCATTGTTGGCCACCTTAGCTGTATCATGGTGGGTACTCGCCACCATCGAGCTGCCTTGGTACGCCAGCTTGGGTATTGCCCTGCTGATTGGCAACACCTTCGCCTCCATGGGCTTTCTCTCCCATGAGGTTTCCCATGGGGCTATGGGCGTTCAAGGTCGATTGAAAACTTTCTTTGCCGGCCTGGGCTTTGCTCCTTTCTTAGTCACTGCTGATTTTTGGCATCGATGGCACAATGTAGCCCACCATGGCAATACCAATGTTGGCGATAAAGACCCAGATAGTTTCGGCACCCTAAAACGCTATGAACGCACACCAGCACAGAAGAAGTTACTTAAGTTAGCACCGGGATCTGGTACCTGGTACAGCTACCTGTTCCTGTTTTATTCCTTCACTTTACACAGTCAAGTTGTACTATGGTTGCAAACTAAACATCGTAAAGAATTTAAAGGTTTTAAACGCAAGCAAGCTATAGCTGGAATGTTTTTACTGTTGGCAGGATGGATAGCGCTGGGTTTTATTCTTGGGCTTGAGGCTGCTTTATATGGAATCGTTCTGCCCCATTTAATCGGGAACGCTGTCGTTCAAAGCTATATTCTAACTAATCACTTTTTACGACCACAAACTGCGATTAATGACCCCGTTAATAACTCAATGAGCTTAAAATCTTTACCACTGTGGGACAAATTGCATTTCAATTTTAGCCATCATGTGGAGCATCATTTATTTCCAAAGCTCCCGATGAACAAAGCACCACGATTAAGAAAATGGTTTCTCGAGAATATGCCCGAACGCTATGTATTTCCTACCCATAGCACAGCAATAAAATACCTCTATAAAACACCAAAAGTGTATGCTGATTCACTAACACTCATTGACGTGAACGACCCGAACTTTGAAGTGGATCTAATTAAGCTAAATCAGCAATTAAACCCGCTTTATAAAGGGCCCATTGAACTGCAACAATTCGAAGCATCAACCGGAAATCAGGTGGTACTCAACACCTAAACTCTCCAACCACGCCTTACCTTGATTTCCCTTTAACATAGCGATGGTGGCTGCTGAACCAGCCACCACACACTGGGGAGCCTTCACGCTTACTGATGACAACCCCGCCACAGGCCAACCGGTTTTAGGTGATAACAAATGAGAATAACGCTGCCCTTCGATTTCCACGCAGCGCTCATAATCACCACTAGTGGCTAAGCCTTCATGATAAAGGGGAATTTCTGCTACATGCTTACCCGCAACCTTTGGATCACGAATTTTTACGTTCCAAGGGCATCCATCGGGATGAGGGCCAACCGCTTTAATGTCTCCACCTAAATTAACCAAACCAAACTGCACACCTTGATCGACTAATTTTTTAGCGCTGCAATCGGCCGCATATTCTTTAACGATACCGCCAAAATCAATGGCCATGCCTTTCTTGGCGAAAGAAACTGTGTGATCTTTAATGACAACATGCCGCCAGCCAATACGCTCAAGCACAGATTCAATTTGCTCTGAGCTTGGTATCTCGATAGCAGCATCAGTAGAAAAGTCCCAGAGTTCTCTCAACAGTCCGGAAGTCACATCAAACAGGCCATCACTTTGTTCAAAGCAAGCATTGGCATAGCTCAACAACGCTAAGAATTCATCATCAACATCAATGGACGCACCTTGATTAGCAGCGACATTGACTTTGCTAAGAAGGCTCTCAGACTTATATCGCGAGTATTTGTTCTCTAATTCGACAATATCTTGCACTACGTGCTTGAAAGTACTAGCAGCCTCCACAACATCCGCAGCATAAAATCTTATATCGCAAGGGGAACCCATTGCATGAAAGCTAAAGCGGCAGAATTGCAAAGCAGTCTTTGAATAAGCGTTGCTGTTATCACTACCTTTATTAGAATTTGGCATCCACACTAAAGCTCAGCATTTTAAACCGATAATCATCAATATCACTTCCTTTGCTCGCACCACCCAATTCATAATCGTAATGGCGATCATAGCGCTCATAATCAATATAGAAGGTATATTTGCGATTAAAAGTTTTAGATAAACCCAGCTTCTTAGAAATAGCACCAAAGCCTGCTAAGCGATAATCAGATGATACAAATTCGTCCTCCGGCAAGGACTCAAAAAACACATCATAAAAGAAGGCACTGTGCTGAGAGTAATAACGCAAACCAGGAGAAATTTGCCAGCCTGATTCAAAACCAAAGTTCCATTTTAAATCGAACGTATGGCTATCAGCCCCCCAACTATCATCGGAGTAACGATAATCAAAGTGCAAGCCAGAATTAGTGGATTCCATATAATGGCTAAAGCGAAGCAAGTAAATCCACTGCTCTCGAACATCAGG
The DNA here is from genome assembly GCA_022361455.1 of Pseudomonadales bacterium. Taxonomy (GTDB): domain Bacteria; phylum Pseudomonadota; class Gammaproteobacteria; order Pseudomonadales; family Ketobacteraceae. The sequence continues at coordinate 3,690 of JAKSAW010000104.1, forward strand.
TCGATTATCTTTCTTTAAGCCAAGCAAAAATTCTGTAACTTCGGGAACATCAATGAAAGATGATTCGTTTAAAAACCGCGTGATTCCTGACTCGTTCAAGAATGACACCAAGCCAAAATCAACGGCAAAGCGAAACAAACCAGCAACATCAATTAAGCCACGATAATCCACCAAACCTTCATCGACCACGTAGACTTTTTTATAAGGGTCTGACAGATTACCCTCGCTTTTGGCATAGGTAACATTGAATTGGGCGACGGTATTGCGATTCACAATCTGGCTTATGCCTACCATGAATTCTTTCTTTTTACGGCGATCAAAGATGCTAGGCTCTTCGAGTAACACATCGGGATTATAAGAATTCCAAACCTCATCAGAGGTTAATCCAGCACCAAAGGAAATACTGGTTCGCTTATGATTAATGTCCAAGCGATAGCTTAAACTGCCATAACTTGATTCATAGTCATCTTCTTCTGAACGACCTATTTTGAAGGAGGCATAATCATCCACACCATAATAACCCACGGAGGCTTCGACAATGTCGCGCTTGTCTTTAATGGAGGCTCCAGTTTCCACGAACTGATGGGGATCTCCATCAATATCCAGAAAATTAACCACGGGTGATGCGCCACTAGTGATATCTTCAATAATCGAGCCCGTCACCTCAAAATCACGACCAACAGGAACCGTGAGTGTCACATGCTCTGTCTCAACACTCATTCGATTTCCTTTCTCTTCGTATTTAGCTCGATGATAGTTAAGCTTCACGTCTTCTGAGCGGAAACCGCCCTGAGCTGCATCTGCAACTCCCGGCAATGCGAGCGCAGCACTCATTAAAGCACCAAGGGCAGCACCTTTTTCAATCGGGTTATCACCCTTATCATCAGTTACAGCCACAGCCACCTGCTCCTGTGCTGTAACCACCAGAAGTAGCTTCTTTTGAAGAGTATGTATGCTGTTCCAGAACTGCTTGCGCCGGGTTGGCATCGCGTACCATCACCGGATTTGCAAGTCGCCCCCGCTGCCATGGTTTTACGGGCTCAATGGCACATGAACTGATAGAAACTGCGATCAGCATAATCCCAAATAACTTAATCGTTGTATTCATTCGATTCCCCCAAACGAGGTGACACAACAGGAACGCGGATTCTAGCCACAAATAGGCATGGAGACGATTGTGTTTATGTAACCTTTAAGAACATTTTTGCGAAACTTAAACTAAAGTAGTGAAAAGCAGAGAGCCTTTAGTTATTAGCCCTAGCTTATGTAAGTGTTCTAGCCTGGTAATAAGTCACAAAGCATCTGTTGAAGATCGCACTGCGCTATTTGCCACCAGGGCTATCATAGACGGCAACACAACAACACACGACTAACAACACCTAGCAGGATCGAGACGCCCCATGTCTATTCAACAACTTAAAGCAAACCCAATTGCTTTCATGGAAAGCAATATCATTAAGGTAACCTATAACAACTCCAACGCCGGCTTGGTAAGCTTAAAGCTGCAAAAAGCAACGGTTCCTGGAAAGATTATTGATTCCAAGGGCAACAAAATTGGTAACTGCGATATTTACGAACTAAAAGAAGGAGACTCTGGAAAGGACTCCATCACTGCTTACTGGTGCCCCTACGACAACAATAGCGTTCACTCAGTGACTGTGCACAACAAAGCAGACTTTATGTTCACACCCAGAATGAATGGCTGCTCTTTCGGCGTCAGCAGTCCTTCAAAAGATGGTGCGGTTCGCGTAGCTCACGCGAACACACAAGAGAATAAAGAACTCGATCAAATCGAGAAGGCCATGCAGAAACTGGATTACACCAAGGGTATTCCTCCAGAAATGAACCGCTTGCGATTCCTACAACAGGTAGCGCAACAAAAGGCGCAGAAAGGTCAGCTTAGTACAGAACTGGATGGCGATTTATCACAGTACCTGAGCACGGCCATGTACCAGAATTTAGAACTAACCACCTTTGGAGTTCGCAGCTCATCAAACAAATGGAGTTTCTACTTCCAAGGTCGTGTTGGTGAGACTCTATACGGTTGCTTCCCATTCCAAGCATCGTAATAAATCTAAAGTGCCGACTTAAGTATTAACTCCCCTAAAAAGAAAGCCTCGCCTTGGTAATTATTTACCAAGGCGTTTTTTTAGCGAAAGCGTTTTATACCAAGAATAGACAGCAGGCCAAACCCTAACAGCCAAACACCGGCAGGAAGAGGCACCACGGCAACTTCACCCACTTTCATAACCACACTATCAGAACTGAAAGGCCCGGTTAGCACATTCGTTGTTAAACCTTGAACAACACCTTCCAAACGACCCGAGCTTATTGACAACCCTTGATAAAGAGAACCACCAGTATAAGTTAAGTCAGCTTCATAAGTAGCATAACCACCAGCGAAAGAACTCACGATAAATTCATCAAAGGTGGCTGTTAAAAGCTCACTACCAACATCACCAATAGCTAAAGAACCGTTATTAAAGCTATATAAGTAACCCGCCGAAACAGAATCAAACTCAGCAGATAGCGAGAATGGCCCAGACATTTCTAGAAAATCGTTCTCGTCGTTTAAAATTAACGCGACAACTGAAGCATCAATATTGATAATTGATCCATCGCCTGTCATAGCTGTATCACCGCTACCCGATTGAATATCGAGCATTGGAAAATCAACATCTGCATACGCAATGGATGCAATCATGGTCATAGCTACACTCAGACACATTGCGAACGCTAGCAGCGATCGTTTAAGCAATCCCCCTGCCATAACAAACTCCTTAAATCTTTCTGAAAATTCTAAAACCCAAAAACGCCAAAACGAATAGAACCAACACGCCTGGCTCAGGAATAGGCACTTCACCAGGAACACCACGTAGATTGCCATCTACTCGACCAGAAAAGTCGGTAGTGAACATTTCAATACTAAAATCAGAGGTTAGATTAAGCTCTAAAGCAAACAAGGACGCTTCGGTATAAAAGTCGCTAAGCAACTCACCAGCGGTAGCCTCCAAGTTACCTGATAAAAAGCCAAAGTTACTTCCGGCAAACCCGGCCATGGTAAGAGCGCCAACATCCCCCGACAGCAAAGTCATGAGATCGCCGCCGTTTGTAAAAGCGAAATCATTAGATGCTCCGCTGCCACCGAATTGAGACTCAATCATGGGCCCATTGACACCCACACCTTCAAACAGTGAAACCAAGCTAAAGGTGCTACCTGATGTGGTTATTGGAGTGGAAAGATCCTCACTACCGGTAATAACCGCATCAATAGTTAGCTTTCCTGTGGAACTAACAAAACTAAAGCTACCGTCGAAATTTAAAGTCGGTGCAGCACTTGCCCATGCCGAACAGCACACGAGCACCAACACCATTGCAATTCTAGACATAATGCCTCCGAAATCCCTACTAACGCTGATGTGATTCCTTTCACGCTCATCAAATAATAATCAGTCGATACCAATATAGTGGGGAAATAGAAAGATACGGTGACGGTTTCATTAAGCTTTGATTGATTAGGATGAGGATTTTATGACAGGTCGGAATTTATCCAAGAGCACTTCGCTTTTAATAATTCACTAAAAGTCTTAAGTTTATGATCTGAAAACTGGCGATAATCAAAGTAGGGAACAACCCATAGCGACGAGCTGGCCACCGCACCGATATAGTCTTCGACCCACTGGATAGACGACTCAAGCCCCAAAGAGTTAGCATAACTTTTGCCGAGCACCAAATGAATACAAGGTTGCTCACCACTCTGACTTTTAGTAGCTGGTATTTTTAGTGATGGAGGACTAAAGAAAAGCCCGTAAGCCGAGCCCACTTGAAGCAATGACTGATCACGTAGCTCCTGCCAAGTCGCATAACCCTGCGAATCCAAAAGAAACGCTAGCTTGGCATAGACATTAAACACCTTTCGCCAATGATTACCGGTTTCAGATGCTATAAAAGCAATCTCACCAGATAGCATCGAGCGATATTCTGCCAAAGCTTCATAATCAGGAAGGGGCGGACGGTTTGCGATATAAA
>JAKSAW010000109.1 GCA_022361455.1 Pseudomonadales bacterium
GAGCAATCTTGCCATCGATGCCGCGACCCGCTTTTAAGCACATCTTGGGCAACTGAGTAGATTTACCAGAACCGGTTTCCCCCGCAATGATTACCACGGGATTTTCGCGAATGGCCGCGATAATTTTGTCGGCATTTTGCGAAACTGGTAATTGGTCAGGAAATTGGATATCAGGCACGGCCTCAGAACGACGGCTGCGACTATCTTTAGACGCTTCCAGCTTTGACTCTAACTTTCGAAGCAGCTGATCAAAGGGTTGAGCCTGCCGGCTTCTGTTGACAATGGCTTTGATGAGCTTTTTTAAGGCGAACCGATCCTTCGCTAAGCATTGATCCAATTGATGGTAGTAAGCGGAGGCTTGAAAAGTTGTGGTATTTACCGGGGGCGATGTATCTGACATTAATCATTCGGGAACTAACAAATTCAGCGCAATGATAACAAAAAAGCACCTCTAGAATGAAACCTTATTAACGCTGTGTAACTGAAATCGACTGGATAAAAAAAGCCCCTCGATGGAGAGGGGCTTGAAGAGTAGAAGCTCTAGATGCGCTAGTGGCTCTAGTTGTCCCTTAACTCGCGACGTAGAATCTTACCAACATTAGATTTTGGCAATTCATCGCGGAACTCAACGTGACGCGGCATCTTGTAGCCAGTTAAGTTTTCACGGCAATGATTGATCACATCTTCTTTGGTTAAGCCTTGCTTGCTAGATACCACAAACACTTTAACCGCTTCACCACTTTTATCATCAGGAACACCGATAGCCGCAGCTTCAACCACATCGGGGTGGCCACAAACCACATCCTCGATTTCGTTGGGATAAACGTTAAATCCAGATACCAAGATCATGTCCTTAATACGGTCAACGATTCGCAAAAAACCATCTTCTTGAATAATGGCAACATCCCCAGTTTTTAGCCATTCACCATCTTTGGTAAAAGTGCCAGTGGTAGCTTCTTCGCGTTGATAATAGCCTTTCATCACCTGCGGGCCTTTAACGCAAAGCTCACCTGATTCACCAATGGGTAATTCGTTTTCATCATCATCGATAACTTTAACATCGGTACCTGGAACAGGGATACCGATAGTACCAATCTTGATATCGTAAGGAGGGTTGACGCATACAACTGGAGAAGTTTCCGTCATACCAAAACCTTCTGCAATTTTGTTGCCGGTCACCTTTTCCCATTTATCAGCAGTGGACGCCTGTAAAGCCATACCACCTGCCACGACCAACTTAAGATGACTGAAATTAAGCTTACAGAATTCTTCGTTATTCAATAGCGCAACGAACAACGTGTTCAAACCACTCATCACTGTGAAGTCCCAATTCTTCATCTCAGCAACAAAAGCGGGGATATCGCGAGGGTTAGTGATTAGAACATTGTGAGCACCGCGCGCCATAATGCCTAGGCAATTAACGGTAAAGGAAAAAATATGGTACATGGGCAAAGGCGTAATACAGATTTCTTTGCCTTCATCCAAGCCCTCCAATACGAAATCCATTTGCATCATATTGGATACTAAGTTCCGATGCGTCAGCATTGCGCCTTTTGCAACACCAGTAGTACCACCAGTGTACTGTAGTACTGCTAAATCTTCGTGAGCAGGTCGATCTCCACTATTGAAAGAAGCTTTAGCACCCTGCTTCATCACCTTAGTAAATGGCACCGCGTTAGGAATACTAAAATCCGGAACCATTTTCTTAATTTTCTTAATGGCAAAATTCATCACTGCACGTTTTAGTGGCTTTTGCATATCCGCCACTTGAGTGATGATTACCGTTTCAATGCCAGTTTTTGGCAATACTTCTTGCACCAAATCACCGAAGTTAGCCAACGCCACTAGAGCTTTACAGCCGGCATCGTTAAACTGATGCTCCATCTCACGGGCGGTGTACATTGGGTTAGTGTTAACAACTACTAAACCCGCACGCATAGCTCCAAAAAGCACCACTGGAAATTGAATTAAATTGGGCATTTGCACCGCAATGCGATCGCCCTTCTTAAGATTGGTGTAATTCTGCAAATAGGCAGCGAAATGAGAACTGAGCTCATCCAAGTCACGATAAGTAATCGTTACACCCATATTGCTGTATGCAGGCTTATCCGCAAAACGACGAATCGCATCTTCAAATACATCCAATACGGTAGAGTATTTGTCGTATGAAATTTCCTGCGCTGTACCTTCCGGGTATTTATCTACCCATATTTTATCAACCATCAAAGCATCCCCTAAAACAAAGTATAAAAAGCAGGCGCGAAGGTTATCAGTTTTGACCTATTCGCTCTAGCACAAAGCTCGACTTAGGAGCCACACCCTTTGTGGCGTGCGGTCTAAGCGGTCATCTATAGAATATTAGCTGAGAATTGGGGGAGGGAAAGACAACTAGGGAGATTGGTTTAACCGCCAATCATAGTCGTAGTCGATTTTTAATTTTTGCTGACTGCTCAAGGCTTTCTTTAATTCAGGGTTAGCGTACTTTAACAGATGCTCAAGCACTCCAGTTTCAGAATCACCAAAATCCACCTGATACCAGTTATATATTTCACTCAATTCCAATTCACCACCCTTTAAGGAGACACCCCTTGGATGATTAACATAATCTTTCGCACCTTGATCTAATAGCTGTTGAAAATTCAAAGCCGTGTAAGCCTGTGCAGCAAGATTGGGACAACTATAGCTAGCGCAATTAACAGCATAATGAATACGGTTATCTTTCCAAATGGGACGCAAGATTCGATGCTCAATATCGTTTAATGAAACCTCCCTACTCTCAACCTTCAGCAGCTTCTCGTCCCAGGGACCAAAACTAAACCAGCCAAAAGAAATATCTTTAATTGAATCAATAGGATACTTATCCAAGATTAACTGCACAGTGGCGGCATTATAGAGATTCACCCAGTAAGCAAACTGCTCACTTCGTGAAAACGTTGAAATAGGGGTTTGTTGAAGATTGCTGAGATACTTATCAAGTAAGGCCTTATCTGACTTTGTCACAGCGCGATAGTTAACCAAATTAACGCCATCAGAGGAAACCAGATAGCTGTTGAGAAAAGCATCCCACAAAGAGTGATCAATGATTGCAGAGGAGTTTTTATCATGAGCCAACCACACATCCCAAAGATCGGATTTAGGGGCAGCAACAACCCATTGATTTTGCAGCATTAACAAAAGGGCTAGTGCGCTTAAGACCCATTTCTTCATAAAAGATCCACCATCCAGATTATTCGTTATTTGACAGTCCCCCCCAAAAATCCTATTTATAACTAATGGTTGGGGTGTTATTACCTTTCGGACAACACTCGAAGTCGCCCAGTTCCCAATTAGCCCCTAATGGTGCGAAAAAATGAACGCGGTTACCAACTTTTACGACGTTATAATTATTGGCGGTGGCATACACGGTGCGGCCATTGCGGCTGATTGTGCCGGCAGAGGCTTGAAAGCCCTTATATGCCACGATGGCGACTTTGGCGGTACAGCCAGTATGATTGGTCAGCGTCCTTTTCATTGCGGTCTTCAGTATTTACAACGTGGTGATATTGCCAGAGTTAATGATTCTCTTCATGAGCGTTGCTTACTATTGGAAAGAGCACCGCACTTGGTTTCGAAAAGCACCTTCATCATTCCCAAAGAAGCTGGTTTAGTATCCACTCTCAAGAACAACACCAATGCATTCCTCTATAACTTGGTCAGTGGTGAGGCTAACAAACTTCATACCACTACAATGAAGGACTGCCAATACTCTTCCCCTTTGCGAGAGCAAGCAGCCAATAAAAAGTTAGCTATTTATTTTGATGACCTTCTGGTGAACGACTCACAATTATCCATTGAGCACCTTATTTTGGCTAAGCAGAACGGAGCAAGCATTTTACCGCAGACTCAAGTTAAGTCCGCAGGGCGATCTAATGGTTTATGGAGCGTTACCATTGAGGATACAGTAAGCAACTGTACCCAATATATACAAGCTCAATGTATGGTAAACACGACTGGCTCAGCAGCTAGACATGTGCAACAAGATATTCTGGGCATTGCAAGTCGCAGCAGCGCTAACAACTATCATGGTGCCTATTTGGTTACATCTAAACTCTTTGAAGGTGATCAGTCCTATCTATTAGAAAATGATCAAGAACAATTAGTGGCTGCTTTAAACTACTTAGATAGATACGCCTTAATAGGACCCTATATATATAGCGACCAAGCTAATAACGACGGCAATGGCCAGCATGCTCCAACACATGTCATCGAAAAAATGATGAGCTTGGTAAACAACTATTTTAAGGTATCGCTAACTGAAGAAGATATAATCCATTCCTTCAATATTCAGGCAGCATCCTACAAAGAATCAGCAGCAGAAAGTCCCACCCCGTTCTCTCAAGATTATGTTTTAGATTTCAATTGTGCCGATGGCAAATCTCCCGCAATCACCTTATTTGGCACCTGCATCAATATGCACCGCATCATTGCAGAGCAAGTCATCGAACAACTTAATCCCTATCTAAAAACATCCATCTCGCAACCCTGGACAAAGCAAACCAAACTGCCAGGTGGTGAAATCAATAATGCTTGCATGGAAACCTTCTTATTAGAGTTGAAAGCAGAGTATCCATGGCTTCCACATGAGAGTTTAAACCGATACGCCCGGCTTTATGGCAGCCGCACTTTAGAGCTACTCAGAGACTCCCAGCAGCTAAGTCATCTTGGCAAAGAAGTACTACCCTCACTCTACGAACAGGAAGTTCGTTGGTTATATGATCAAGAATGGGCGCTCACCCCAGAAACCATCATTTGGCACCGAACCAAATTAGGTCTACAGTTGTCTCAACAGCAGGTTTGCGAGTTCAATCAATGGTTTAACTCGCAATACCCCTATCGCCCGCCTTTAGCGGATTTACAATTGCATACGGAAATGAATCGACAAGCCTCTTGACCTAGAGGCCATTTTGTAAGATCTTCGTTTTTCTTCGAATTTGAGCGAATCCGAGCAACCCGGGAGCGACTAGATGTATCAAGACACCCTCCAGTTCACGGCAGTGGACGGGCACGAGATATTCACACGAATATGGAAAGATAATAAAAACACCACGGAACCTCGTGCAGTTTTTCATATCAACCACGGTATGGCTGAGCACAGTGCTCGCTATGCAGCCCTGGCAGAGCGCTTGGTTGCAGAAGGCTACGTGGTCATGGCTCATGATCACCGCGGCCACGGTTACTCGGTTAAGAATGGTGAAATACTAGGGCATTATGCGGATAAAAAGGGCTGGCACTTAGTTCTCGAAGACGTAAAGATAATTAATGATTACATTCATCAGACCTTTCCAGATACACCAGTGATCTTAATGGGTCATAGCATGGGTTCATTTATAGCTCAGGCATACATGGTTAAGTACGGCAACACTGTTGATGCGGTACTGTTGTCTGGCTCCGCGTATCACACCGAGTTTACGCTTTCCTATGCGAAAGCCGCTGCCCAGGTAGAAAAGACACGTATTGGTGGCCGTGGTCGCAGCTTTTTAATCGATGCCTTAAGCTTCGGCTCATATAACAAAACCTTTAATCCCACACGAACGAACTGCGATTGGCTTTCTAGAGATCCAGAGCAAGTGGATTTGTATGTACAAGATCCACTTTGCGGTTTCCTATGTACCAATCAGCTGTGGCTAGATTTGGTAAATGGGATCGGAGTCATTTCAAAAGTCAAAAACTTGAGAAACATCCCCAACCAAATTCCCTATCTACTGTTTTCCGGTGAAGACGATCCCATGAGCCACGATCCCAAAGAAAGTGGCATTCACAAGCTGCAAAAGCGCTTAGAAAAAGCTGGTCAGCACTCTGTCACTGTAAAACTATTTCCACAAGGTCGCCATGAGATTCTGAATGAAACTAATCGAGCTGAAGTGATGGACCAAATCGTTCAGTGGCTCGAGCAGCATGTGGCACTTAAACCAAAACTAAACAAAGCCCGAAAAAAGGCTAACACTGAGCAAAAGGAAACGGCCTAAAGCCCAATACCGTGGTGGGTTCATATGCCCGCCACCAATTCTCACTTCCCTCCTCTGCATACACATCAATCACAAAGCGGTCTTTTTTGAGCCTATACTGAACTGATACCCCAATAAAAGGCAAAACCGTTTGCTGCGATCAAACCGAGCATTCGCAAAGAATTCGTTACAAAGTTTCGGTCTCATAGTTGGGCTTGCGACATTAAAATGCAACCACGCAGTAAACAGGCTAGGAAATCCGTATGGAATATTTAGAAAACGTTCCCTTTGATGAGCTAAACGTAGGCGATACGGCTACGTTAGTGAGGGAAGTCACCGACCAAGATATACAATTATTCGCCTATCTTTCCGGTGATATTAATCCGGTGCATTTAGATGATGAATACGCTAAAACCACTGCTTTTGGCTCGCGAATTGCTCATGGTTTATTTAGTGCGCTATTAGTCACCACTGCCGTAGCCACTAAATTGCCCGGACCAGGCTGTATCTACCGTGGCCAAGAAATGAAGTTTCAGAAACCCGTGCGTATCGGTGACACTCTCACACTAACACTCACTATCGCGCAAAAGAAAAAGCGCGGTAATTTAGTGAAGATTGATTGTGAGATCGAGAATCAGGAAGGGGAAATAGTTTTTACAGGTGTTTCTACGGCGGTTGCACCGGATGAAAAAATTAGAATCAAAGCGTCCGAGCTTCCGAAAGTAACTATAGAACCCAACTAATCGAGCCCAATTAGCAGCTAGCGCTCAAGATTGTTACTTGGCCTTTACTTGGCCAAGTAACGCATTGCATCTTCCAATCCTTTTAGCGACAGCGGGAACATTTTGTTCTCGACAAGCTTTTGAGTCCATACAACCGAAGTCGTATATTCCCAGCTGCTTTCTGGTTCAGGATTTAACCAGACCACCTTATCGAATACATCCATCATACGGCGCATCCAGGTTTCGCCAGCTTCCTCATTCCAATGTTCAACACTACCGCCCACTGAACTTATTTCGTAGGGCGACATGGTGGCGTCACCAACAAAAATAACGCGGTACTCGGAACTATATTTATGCAATATGTCCCATGTGTTGGTACGTTCAGTCCAACGACGAGCATTATCTTTCCATACACCTTCATAAATGAAATTGTGGAAATAAAAATACTCCATATGTTTAAACTCAGTTTTTGCCGCCGAAAATAATTCCTCGCAGCTCTGCACGTAGGGATCCATAGATCCACCGACATCAAAGAAGATCAGAACTTTTACACCATTACGACGCTCTGGAACCATCTTAATATCTAACAAACCTGCCTTACGAGCAGTTGAATGAATAGTATCGTCGATATCTAACTGGTCAGGCATTCCCTCGCGGGTGAACTTGCGTAGACGCCTAAGTGCCATTTTTATATTGCGAACACCCAGTTCGACGGAATCATCTAAGTTGCGGTATTTTCTCTTTTCCCACACCTTTGCTCCACGACCATTGCGAGCCTCCCCTGCCATACGAAAGCCCTGGGGATTTTGGCCATGAGCACCAAAAGGTGACGTGCCTCCGGTGCCAATCATTTTATTGCCACCTTGATGGCGTTTCTTTTGCTCATCAAGTCGCTTCTTAAATTCTTCCATCAACTTATCGAAATCGCCGAGTTCTTTCAGCTTGGCAAACTCTTCCGGTGATAAGTTCTTTTCGATCTCCTTTCGCAACCACTCATCGGGTATTAATGATTCGAAGAGATCATCAATCACTTCCAAGCCGTCAAAGTACTTCTTGAAAGCACGATCGAACTTGTCGAAATGCTTTTCATCCTTAACCAGGATTGTTCGAGAAAGGGAATAAAAAGAATCGATGTCGCCATAAATCACTCGGTTCTGCAAAGCATTCAGCAAGTCCAAGTACTCACGAATGGATACAGGTACTTTTCCTTCATGTAGCTCGAAGAAAAAATTGATCAGCATAGAAATATCCTATGTTTTAATTAACTATTTCTTCGACTCATAAAGGCTAAACGCTCGAGCAAATGAACGTCTTGCTCGTTCTTCACCAAGGCACCATACAGAGGTGGAATCGCTTTTTTAGTATCGCGATTTTGCAAAATGTCTTCTGGAATATCATCCGCGAGAAGCAATTTGATCCAATCAATTAACTCAGACGTAGAAGGTTTCTTTTTCAAACCAGGCACTTTACGCACGTCAAAGAAAATTTCTAATGCTTCTTTAACCAATGACTGCTTAATACCAGGATAATGTACATCGACAATTGCCTGCATAGTTTCAGTATCAGGGAAGTCGATATAATGGAAGAAGCAACGACGTAAGAAAGCATCAGGTAGCTCTTTTTCATTGTTACTGGTGATAATGACGATGGGACGTTGTTTTGCTTTTACAGTTTCGTTGGTCTCATAAACGAAGAATTCCATTTTATCGATTTCCTGAAGCAAATCGTTAGGGAATTCGATATCAGCCTTGTCAATTTCATCAATTAACAGCACTACTTGCTCATCGGCTTCAAAAGCTTCCCAGAGCTTACCCTTTTTGATGTAGTTCTTAATGTCATGGACGCGATCATCACCCAGCTGTGAGTCACGCAGGCGAGACACAGCATCGTACTCGTACAATCCCTGGTGAGCTTTGGTAGTAGATTTAATGTGCCATTGGATCAATTTCAGCCCTAAACTCTGCGCCACCTCTTCGGCCAACATGGTTTTACCGGTACCGGGCTCACCTTTGATAAGCAACGGCCGTTGCAGGCTAATGGAAGCGTTTACCGCTAGCTTAAGATCTTCGGTAGCGACATAGGAGTCTGTGCCTTCAAATTGCATCGATTAATTCCTGTAACTATTAACAAGTGTTAGTAAATGTCTGATTATTAGTATCTAGTTGTAATGGGTGTTTTGTATGTATCGAATATCATTAGTATACACCGCATACTCAATAGAGAGAGCCAATTTAGGAGGATATGAAAAGGGTATTGATATTTAAATGACCAAGTCTGACACAATCAAGGTATTCTTGGCCAATCCCAAGTGAGGTGCAGCTAAAGTATAAACTTAGATAGAAAAATGGGGGCTTATAAGCCCCCTCGATTCATAAGAGAAAAGAAAAACCGGCTTTTATATTACTTTATTCTATATCGTGACTAATCTGCACCAAGGCCTCTTCCACAATACCTTGGGCGTATGGATTTGCAGATTCTGGTGGCTCTGCAGTTTGAACCACGGTGGCTGGCTCAGCCGCTGATTGTTGAGTTGCCTCTAATGTTGCAACAACTGGTTTTTCTGCAACAGCCGAATTCTGCACATTAGCTGTAGTGGCAACTGCAGGCTGCATTGCAGCGGCTGGCGTTACAGTTTCAACAGAAGCAACGCTTTCCACGACAACACTCGGTTTGATATTTTGTTTGGCTAGAATCTGGCTTTTTTGCGAAGCGATAGTAGCAACCACATTTTGTTCACAGCGACCATAGTCCACCATATATTGGCGAATGCGCTTGGACGATTCATAACCAGGATAATTTTCAGCACGGGCTATAGCCTCTGGATAGTTCTGGGTTTGCTTGAAGTACCCTTGGGCTTGAGACAACATTTCCTCTGCTGCTTTTAGTTTCTCCAAATTATTACCAACGTTCTCCAACATACGACCAGTCACTAAGCAGCTGTCTGATGATTTGCGTAATGTGGATACCAAGCGATCAGCTTTTATTTCGCTAAATTTAATGCGTTCTTCTGCAGCAACTATGCGATCTTGCAAACGATCACAACGGCGAGCTTTAGAGGCATTAGAACCGACCTTTAATACAGTATCGGTCATGCCCAGAGCTTGATCCCGGAACTGTTTATACTCAACAAACTTGGACTTTGCTCTGGTGAGGTGATCACGGGACACCAGTAACTTTACTTCTTTGCACACCGATAAGCTTTGTTCAAAAATTGGCAGCGCTTTATTGCGAGCAATATCATGGCCCACCTGGTCACATTGCTGCATTTGGCGCTTCACCATGACGTCTTCTTTTAACTCTGGCTTAAGGGCTTCGACCTTGCTGATATAGGAGCGGTAACGATCGAATTCCGCCTCAGCGATACCACGGCTACTTCGGCTAAGTTCCATTGCATTCTTACAATGCTTTACACCCTGACTAAAAAACTGATCAACTTGTTGATCAATGGAACCTGGCGCTGCCGATGCCATTGAGGAAACACCTAAACCAAATACCGCTGCAAGTAATCGAAGTCTCATGTTGAATCCTTGATCGAAAACGATGGAAGTACCTTTCAGAGTAGCATGACTTTTAACCAGGCCAACCCCAAAAGATTGAACCAGTTCGCTATAGGTACGTTGGTTAGCTAACAATCCTAAAAGTATTTTTGAGCACCGGAATAACATCACAAACTGGCTCAAAACCAGTTCACAAGGCTACTTCTACTCAGTTCTCATGGAGGAAGTATCATCAACTTTGTAATTAGTATTAACCCCTATTGTTTTCATTTGATGACGCCACAGATAGAATGCTCAATGCAACAATCGCCCACCAAAAGGAAAACAAGAAGGCAAATTCCATGGCTAAGATTTATGAAGACAACTCCCAAACCATTGGCGGCACGCCATTAGTAAAACTCAATCAACTGACCCACCATAACGTTCTCGCCAAGATTGAAAGCCGCAATCCAGCGAGCTCGGTCAAATGCCGTATTGGTGCCAATATGATCTGGCAAGCGGAAAAGGATGGTTCTTTAAAACCAGGCATGGAGATTGTTGAACCCACAAGTGGAAACACCGGGATCGCCTTAGCCTTCGTTGCGGCAGCCAAGGGATACAAACTGACACTCACGATGCCAGCATCTATGAGTCTGGAAAGACGTAAAGTTGTTAAAGCCTTAGGGGCGAATCTAGAACTTACAGAAGGCCCTAAGGGCATGAACGGTGCTATCGCCAAAGCTAAAGAGATCGTCGCGAATAGCAATGGCAATGCGATCATGCTACAGCAGTTTGAAAATCCTGCTAACCCGGCAATTCATGAGCATACAACTGGCCCGGAAATTTGGGAAGACACCGATGGTGAAATCGATGTATTAGTCGCAGGCGTTGGTACTGGTGGAACTATCAGTGGTATCTCTCGTTACATCAAGCAGACTAAGGAAAAGCCCATCACTTCAATTGCAGTGGAGCCTGCTGATTCTCCCGTTATTTCTCAAACCTTAGCAGGGGAAGAGCCACAACCTGCACCTCACAAAATTCAAGGTATCGGTGCGGGCTTTGTTCCTGCCAACTTAGATTTAGAGTTGGTGGATGGGGTTGAGAAAGTCACCAATGAAGAGGCCATTGAAACAGCTCGCTTGCTAATGGAAAAAGAAGGGATTTTAGCGGGAATTTCTAGTGGTGCAGCTGTATGCGCTGCATTGAAAGTAGCTGAACGCCAAGAGAACGAAGGTAAAACCATTGTAGTTATTATTCCCGACTCTGGAGAGCGCTATTTAAGCTCTATCTTATTTGACGGGCTGTTCTCCGAAAAAGAAAACGTGCAATAAAGTCCGTGTATTAACAAAACACAAAAGCAGCAGTCTATATGGATATTATTTGCTTTCAGACTGCTGCTTTAATCCACTAAATTGATCCACCCAATCAAACCATTTTTCAAAGTCTGTATTGTCGGCTTCATAAACTTCAAAACCGATAAAATACCAACCTTCGTCAACTAATGGCTTGGACCATTTTACCTCTGCGGTGAGGTAAAATTTCTCAGGGTTATCTCTAAAGCTCATACATAAATCTAAAATTGTGCCTTGCACAATTCGTTCATGCACGTATAACCTTAAGCCTTCGCGAGAAACATCCACAGACTCACAGCCAATGATTTTCTTAGCGTAATCGCCTTCCTCGTTTTGAGTCATCACTTCGATATAAACATCTTCCTGACGATTACTACGAGGATTTTTTCTTTTTTCGTCCATCGCTAACCCTGTACCTTCTTATCAGCTTGGATATTCTTAACAACTTGTTCCAACGCTCTGTCAAACTTAGTGCCACTATCAATAACGACTAGCTCACCCTTTGCTACTGCTTCAACTACAGCCTGTCTGTTGGTGTCCCAAACTTTCACGCCGAGTTGATCGACAAAAATATACTTATCCTTAACCGACATTTTCACCGCTAATTTGCAACGCTGCTGTTTACTTGATGAAATGCGATTAACTAATGCTCCAACCTCAAGTTGATCTACCGCGCCCTCGGCCGCTGCTATCTCTTCATCAGAAAGGGCCTTCTCTTCTTGATAATAGTCTTCCCATGACTCTTCGCTGAAGTTTTCTTGTGTTTCCTCAATGGCTTCGGGCGCTTCTTCGGCCACCATAGACAACATACTGCCGGACAGAATCTCATCTGTTCGAGAAGCAGGTGCATTGCTACTGACATGGTAACTTTTGTCTTGCTCTTCCACAGACACCAATGAAATATCGGTTTGCAGGTCTTTCTCATTGGATTCGTTGGGCTCAGCAGCCGCAGTCTCACTGAGAACAGGGATATCTTGTTCCACAGGATCAGGGACAGACTCTATGGCAAGTTCCTCTACTACCTGATCTGATCGATCAATGGAATCCGGTTGAGGCTCTGTTGTTTTTTGCTGATCTGATGGCACCTGATCTGATTGCTTCTTCGTTTCAGTTGTCTGTTGCGATTTGACTTGCGACGCCTTGAAAGCTTCCAATTGCTCAGTCAGAATCGCGAAAGAATCTCTGAGCAAATCGTCGATCCATTGTCCTTTGCCAACGATTTCTACAACTCCATCACGAAGCCCTTGAGCCAAAGCAAATCGATTCTTTTTGGCTATCTTGCTTCCAGTATTGTTAACAAACAACCAAGGTTCTGCTTCAGGCGCTTTAACCGATAGGCGACAGGCTTCATGATGATTGCCTTTGGTACGAATTCGAATCCAATCACCGGGTTCAAGTTCATCCACCTGAAGCAAATACTGTTCATCAACCGGGACTACCTCAAACGCCTCATTAACCACCGTTTTTGTTTCCAGTACCGGAGCTTCACTTAAATCAGGTTCAGCTCCTCTTACCAGTGCATTAGTTATCAATTCCAAAGGATCAAAAGCATTTTCAAACGCTTGAGGATCATCAGCAACACTCACCAACAATGGCTTAATACCTTTCAACATAGACGGTAAAAAACGCGTATACTGCTGCCTACCCTCTTCTGTCTGGCAAGTTTCATGAATTTTAACCATTGATTGGGTAAGACTCATTTGGCGTTTCCAATTCGAGCTTTTTTCACCCTCCTGCCGCAGGGTTAAGCGCATTGAATTACGCCACTCACCATAGATAAACTGCACCAGAAGTTCGGGAAGTTGTTTTCCTCCAACTTCACGATTTAAAAATTCGACCACCAAAGGATCGGATCGATCATTCTCAGCGTTTCCAGAAGCGACCTGCGAAACCTTAGTATCAATTTTAGAAAGGTGACGTTGCTGCGAAGCAAACCAAGCTTGTGTTTCTATACAAACTGAATTGAATTCCGATACCTGACTACGGTAACTTTGATTCAATTTATCAACGAAGCGACCAATGGCCTGCCTGACTTGGTCTTTTTGCGAAACAGCAGATCCTAAGAGATTCAAAGTAATGGAATTTAGTAAGCGTCGACCAATATTTTGCGGCGCAAAAAAGAAGGAAAAATCTTGAAGGGCAAACTTGGTAATAGGAAATCGAGTTTGCGCCAATAGGCACCAGGCCTCACGATCAAATTTGTCTGAGTTGAGCAGTTGATCGAATACTCTGTCCACTAAATGAATAGCACCTAGATCAGGCTTAGAAATAAATAAACATTGGCCATTCTCAACCAAGTATTTGGTAATGAGAGACAACACACTGGCGTTTGCATATGGGCTTTTAGCCACTTGCAACTGAAAGCGCGTCAACAATTGCAATAAGCTTTCGATAGCATCTCGTCTGCGCACATCGATAAGCATAAACTCAGGGGGAATTTTCTTAGGTTGATTGTGCTTTAACAATTCAACCACCGCTCTAGCACCAATGCGGGGAGCAACGGCACTATTATCGCTAGATATTGCACCATCCAGCTTAACGCCAGTTTGTTGAGTATTCTCAACACTAGTAGGCATCTACGGGTTATACCTCTTGATTACTTCCCCAAGTTTAAAAACTAGCATTTCGCCGGGAGCCATTTGGTTCCATGTCTCATTTTCAGTTAATGGTTGAGTCGCTATAACGGAGACCACGTCGTTAGGTGTGGTTTCATCAACAAAGTTGATACGAATGTCATCGTCTTTTAGCACGGCCTCACCAAAAGGCGCTGACCGCCTGATCCAAAACAACTTTGTCGAACAGTAACAATATAAGTATTTCGAATCACTGAGGAGCACGTTAAACACGCCCATCTCATTGATTTCAGTGAATAAATCAAAGATTGTTCGAAATAACTTGCTAGTACTCTTGGGATAGCTAGGAAACTGTTCTTTTAGCTTGCCCATCAAATAGCATAGCGCATATTCACTGTCTGTGGTGCCAATGGGAAGGTAGCTCTGAAGAGGCTTTTTTTTAATACCTTTAAGCTGACCGTTATGAACATAAACCCAGGGGAACCCCCACATTTCGCGACTGAAAGGGTGGGTATTTGCCAGGCTCACTTTGCCGGAATTTGCCTGTCGAATATGGCTTAGAACCACATGACTCTTTATCGGATAGTGCTTCACGAACTTAGCTAGCTCGGAGTTGCAGCTAGCACCAGAGTCTTTAAACTCGCGGACCCCTTTGCCGTCCTCAAAAAAGCTAATCCCCCAACCATCCTGATGAGGCCCAGTTTCACCCCCACGACGCATTAGACCCGCGAAACTAAAACAAATATCCGTCGGCACATTGGCGCTCATCCCCAAGAGTTCACACATAATTAATGATTCCGACGGGTTAATTCACTTTGCACTAATTCAGGCATATGGGCAGCAATACTGGCTGCTTGAGCATCTAACTTTTTGCGCACAGCAGCTTGGCCAAAGTAGTTCTTAAATCGTGTTGCAAAAGTGAACACTGTTTTGAGCAAATCCCCTTCCTTACGTGGCAAGGAATGGATATGAACATGGGGCACATGCTGATTAGCGGCAGGACCATCATTGATGAAAATATTATTGCCATCACAAGGTAAGCCCGCTGCCTTTTGTGCTAGCACCACGTGAGCGGTAATCTCAAATAAATGACTTCGCAAAGCAGGTGAGAGTTCCTCAATTTGCACTGCATGCTGTCGAGGAATGACCAACACATGCCCCAAGCTCATAGGAAAAAGATCCATAAAGGCGATGGCGTAGGTATCTTGATAAACAATACTAGCGGGAGCACTACCTTCGGAAATTTGGCAAAAAATACAACTACTCACAACAATAACCCCAAACAAAAAAACGATGAACGAAACGCCATTGTAATCCTATTATTGGGAAGTGCTGCAAGTGTTTAATGACATTTCGAAACAGGTTTATAGATCTGGACTTAACATCACTTGTCGTCCGGGTTATCTAACATGAATTCATCTTTGGCAAAGCCCGGGTCGTCTTCTTCGGAAGACTCTTGCTCGCTCAACATATCATCTAAATCGCCAATACCATCTTCATCAAACTCGTCAAAATCATCTACTTCGATAAGATCGTCTTCTTCAATCTCGAGCGGTGCGGCTTTATTCTCGTAAGCCTGATTTTCCTCTTCTGGGATGGGTTCAGGCGCGGCTCGACTCATGGGTTGAGCGACAGTGGCTTCATCACCCGCAGTATCTGCAGTGGTGTTAATAACCGTAGCCTCTTCGGCGTCGAAAGGATCATCCCCTTCAATATCTGCGCGTGCAGGTTTTGGTACAGTCTGAGTTGCCGTGCGCTCACGATGCATTCGGGTAATTTCTTCTTCGACGGTCTCTCGCTCTTCATCTTCTTTATTGGTCATTTTGCGGTAAACAAACCAACCGCCACCAATTAACACTATATTACCGACCACCACGATTGCCATTAACAGCATCATGTCCATACCATCTTCTTCTGTCGCCTCAGTAACGACTTCTTCGGGTGGCTCTTGAGGTTCAGGCACCTCGACTTCTTCTTGAACTTGATCGATCAATAATTCGGGCTTTTCTTCTTCAGGCTCTGGCTCTTCGATTTCTGGAACCTCAAGGTCCTCTTCCTCAAAAGCAACAGCCATTTCCTCCAAGTCAGGCAAAGGTTCTTCTGACAAGCCAACCGCAGTGTAATCCACTTCGTAGGGCCCCTGAATTAACTCGAAGGGACGGCCACTTGCGGAAACGCCAGACACTTTGATCAAAACCTCATAAACACCAGGCCCATCGAACATTGGGGCGTCAATCTGCCACATGCCCTCATCATTAATTTGAGCATTTTGCAGCGCCTTCTCACCAGCAGGCCCCTTTAACTGAGCGACAATATTTATTTGTTCTGGATCTACCAATGCCGCTTTTGGTTTAACAATTAAAAATTTAAACTCTTCACCATCTTTCTCGCCGAAATTGCTTTCTACATTGAGCACATCACGATGCACAGTCACCCGCTGAGTGCGTTTTCGTTGGAATGATTTACCATCAACGAACACTTCGAATAGGTGCTCACCTTCCGTTAAGGTTCTGCCTAACTTTGCAGAATAAATACCATCTTGAGGAAGTTTTGCTTTTCCAGATTTATCATGGCTGAGCTTACCGGCAAAGCGGTCTCCACTGGATGTGTTTTGGCTAAAGGTAATATCTAAAATGGAGAGGAAATCGCGATTGGTTACCACCCGACCTTTCTCATCCAGATGCATACTCATGGTGATCTTCTCGCCTTCAATCAAATTATCCGGCAAGCCATCTACCACCAAACTTAAATCAGTAACCACTGTGACACGATTATCGGGGCTCATATCCGCCTTAACCCGCCAACGTCCTGCTTCAGGATTCTTAACCGTAATAAGATCGTAGCGACTGTCATTGAACCAATTTACATTTTTAGGTTTCTTGCGAACGGTAATTTTTCGTTTACTGGGTGAGTAAAGTTCTGTTGCCGTACTCCCAGGCTTGCGAAATATCAACGCAGTAAATTCTTGTACCGCTGCATCAATATTAAAAACGTTTCCTTCCAAAGGTATCTGCTCTGGTTTATTCACCTGATCAGACGCTTGTACAAACAACGCCATTAAATCATCAGCGGAATTCGCCAATGAATAGCGACCCTTGGTTTCAACGGCTATCTGCTTCAAGAACTCCGTATCTGCCGCTGTTGATAAGGCAACACTATGAATTTTAAAGCCGGCTTTCTTTAACTTAGGAATAACTTCGTTGAGAATTCTCTGCTTTTCACGTTCATTCTTGGCGGGATCTTTTGAAATATCTACCTTTCCATCGGAAAGCAAAACAATGGTTCTGTCCCATTCAGGATCAGGTTCAGTTTGATTCAGCGAAGCCTTTTCCAAGGCTTCACCGATATTTGTGTAGAGTGCGACAGAATTGATTAACTCCACTCGATTAAGAGCATTCTCCCGCCATGGACCATCGACCGGTTTATGGGGTACCAACATATTGACGTATTGGCCAAAGGTCCACACGCCAAACTGGGATTGATCCTTAGCGAGATTAAGTAGTAGCTTGGATGCAGGTATACGCAGGTTATCCGGATCCGTCTTTTTCATGCTACCGGAGATATCGATCACCAAACGCATATCAGGCTTGGGATCGGCGGCCATAACGGGCACCCCAACCAATAAGCTGGCGACAAACATCGCAATGCTAATGACTACTACCTGAAAATGCGTCACAACTTACCCTAAAAAACCGTGCCTTTATTTTATTTATAGCAGGTTTAGCGGTGTTTTCAGCTGATTAGCTAGAAATTATCTGGCTAAGCTATTGATTTGGAAATTGTTTAGAGTTTGGCCAAACGCTAAGACGGATCTGGGCTTTTACGGTTGTGAAACATGGCTTCTCCAAACGCCAATATTAAGCCTATCACCACGGCCAATATGAGGGGCAGATATACCCTCGCTACATTTTCTGACTCAACAATGGTGGATTCTAGGATCCAAATCATAAACGCGGGGGCCATGCGCGGTGTATCAGTCACTACCAAACAGGGCGTTACGAGCATGGAGAAATACACGACTCTGAGGCAGTTTTGCAGCCAACGCACACTTAACGGACGAGTGAGACGCCACCATACAGCCCCTAAACCTACTACTGCTAGCAAATATAGCCCCCAGGCCATCATGTATTCGTTGTCTGTTAACATAGTTAGCGCTCAACCCATTGAATAATATGATCTTCCCAATCGTGTTCCGGCACAATGTTATCGGGCATGACCCTACCTTGTACAGAAATGCCTGCTTCAAAAACTGATTCGGCTCGCCCAGATACTAGCGGGTGCCAATCGGCTAGCCCCCGGCCTTCGGCCAATCGACGATAGGCACAGGATTTTGGCAACCAATGAAACTCCGGGATCGATTCACGAGTAAGCTTGACGCAATCAGGGACTCGCACCGATCGATTCTCGTAATCTGTGCAACGACAATTTTCCTGGTCCAGCAAATAACAAACCAGTTGAGTGTAGAAAACCTCACCCGTATCAGCGTCTTCTAATTTCTGCAGGCAGCACAATGCGCAACCATCACAGAGTGCCTCCCACTCCCCTTGATCCATTTCTTCAAGCGTTTTGGTTTCCCAGAATCGCTGCTGTCTCTCAATGTCGCTCATAGATGACCTAAAAAACCATATCTTTAGGATCGCCGGGGGGCATTTGCAAATAAAAACCTTGCTCGTTAATGTGCTTCATCACTTCGATCACATCGACGCGAGCTAGCTTGCGATCAGGCGTTAGCAACAGGTCCATCACATGACCCGGCTCACCCATTTGCTTTAGGAGCGCATCAGGAACCTGCTCGAACAGCTGCTTTTTAGGAACATAGATATACATGCCCTCTTTCTTGGGGCTACGATAGATAGAACAAAGTATTTTCTGAGAATCTAAATCAGTCATGTTTATCCGATTCTTGTTATTCGTTTGTGGTGGTTTCTTGTTGTTTTAACGCATTTTCTAAAGTTGGCACCAAAGCATCCATACGCCAGCCCTGAAAATAGCTTGGTATATCGCGGCCTTCCAAGGATGCTTTAATAAATTTTTCCAGATTGCGGCGGTTGATCAATCGATCCGTAGCCATATCCAGTTGCACCGCAATTTTCTCCGCTTCGGGCTTGATCGATTTAGCCACTTTTTTAACGCGGTTATTAAATGGCTTGGGCACACTCGCCAAAAGACTCGGATCAAGTGCCTTGGCCGCTTCAACTTTACTTAGCACGTCATCACCATAGCGCCTAATTTGTACCGGCTTTGCATTGGTGATCCTTGCTAATTGTCCCGTTGATGTGGGTAATTGATCAGCAATCGAGAACAACTCTCTATCAGAAAAGATAAATCCTCGCGGGCGATCCTTTTCACGAGCGGTGTACTCACGCCACTCAGAAATCGCCTGCAACACGTTTAAATTAGTGCCCTTTAACTTCCAAGCATCCCCCATGGTGCGGTAGTACTGTGCATGGTCAGATTCAACTCTGTAACCTGCCAAAATTCGTTGGCATTCTTCTTCACACCATTCTAACCGCCCAAGGCTGGTCAATTTTTCAAACAAGGCATCATAGACATGGAGTAAACAAACTACATCGAGCGCAGCATAGGTGAGTTGATTTTCGGTGAGTGGTCGTTTGGTCCAATCAGAACGGGTCTCATCTTTAGGGATTTCTTTATTGCAGTAGTTCAATATCAGTTTTTGCAAGCCCAGCTGATGATCTCGACTCACCAAACTGGCGGCAATTTGAGTATCAAACACATTCGGCGGCACATCGCCAAATACCCGCTGCAAGACCTCCATATCTTCAGAACAAGCATGCATCACCAAGCGCGTTTGCTCATTGTAGAGTAACTCTTTGAGCGGAGATAAATCAGGAACGGCCAGGGGATCGATCAACAAACAAATATCCGGCGTAGCCACCTGGATTAGACCGACAATGGGGTAGAAAGTATTGGTTCTTAAGAATTCTGTATCGACAGAGAGCAGCGGCGCGTTCGCAAGCTGCTCTATTTGACTATCTAAGTCTTGCTGCTCTGTGATCAATAAGCAGGTAGTATTTTCAACTTCAAATCGCTGCAAGGGTTTGGCTCTTGAATAGGCGTTAATATTATTTCCGAGCCCTTATTATAACCCCATTTGCTTAGCAATTACCTCGTTCATGATTTCGTAGGTTCCACCGCCTATGGATAAGATTCGATTATCCCGATACAGGCGCTCTACTAAGGACTCTTGCATGTAACCCATGCCACCAAAGATTTGAACCGCCTCGTAGGTACAGAAATCACTCACTTGAGTTGCAAAGTTCTTCGCCATAGAAATTTCTTTGACCACCGTCTCCCCTGCACCAATTTGCGCGGCGACACGGTAGGTGAAGGCTTTACTGGCTTCTAGCTGCGTTGCCATATCAGCAAGCTTGTGTTTAACGACTTGAAATTTCCCGATGGGCCGACCAAAGGCCTCACGCTCTTTGACATAAGCTATAGATTCTTCAATCGCTAGCTCTGAAGTAGTGTTTGCCATCACGGCAAGACTTAATCGCTCCATCTGAAAATTGGACATAATGGCATAAAAGCCAGCATTTTCTTGGCCAATTAAGTTTTCCACTGGCACTCGGCAATCCTCAAAAAATAGTTCGGCGGTATCACTTGCCCACCACCCCATTTTTTCTAGTTTCTTGCCCACACCAAAACCAGGGGTGCCTTTTTCGATTAACAATAGGCTGATCCCCCCGTAACCTTCACCGCCGGTGCGCACTGCAACTGTGTAGAAATCCGCATTGACACCACTGGTGATAAAGGTTTTGGAACCGTTCACCACATAGTGATCACCATCTTTAGCAGCTCGTGTTTTTAGACCAGCCACATCCGATCCACCACTGGGCTCGGTTATTGCCAAACATTGAATCTTCTCGCCCCTCAACACTGGCGGGCAAACACGCTCTTGCAATTCAGGAGATCCCCACTTCCATATCGGTGGAAGGCCAATATCTAAAGATCCCAAGCTGGCACAGATGCCCCCTGAGCCACAGCGCATGATTTCTTCACTAGCGGCTACCTTGCTAAAGATATCGTCGCCAGTACCACCTACAGATTCTGGGTGACCAATACCCAGCAGGCCGGCTTCGCCCGCTTTTTCGAAAAGACTCCTAGGTATTTCACCTGCCTTTTCCCAAGTGGCAACATTGGGCTTAATTTCCTTCTCGACAAACTTTCTAACGGTGTCTCGCACCATATTCTGTGTTTCGCCAAAATAGCGCTGGTAATCAGTCATGAAATATCGCCTCTGCTAAGTCTTTATGTATATTATCCTTTCAACCCCAAACCAAGCGCTTGCTTGGTTTTCACAGCATAAAAAAACCGAGACAGGAATACCAGCTCGGTTTTATCAATCTTAGAGGGCTTTTCTGCCAGAAAACGCCAAACTAATGGTATTGGAATCTACATACTCTAGCTCGCCACCCAGTGGCACGCCGTGGGCAATGCGGCTTGCAGCGACATTGTGAGCACGGGCTAAGTCAAAAATATAATGGGCGGTTGCTTCGCCTTCTACTGTGGTGCCAGTTGCTAGGATAACCTCTTCCACGTCTCCGCTGGCTAGCCTTTCATTAAGGGCGTCCAAGCCAATATCCTCTGGACCTATTCCATCAATGGGCGATAAATGTCCCATCAACACAAAGTATAATCCGCGATACATACTGGCTTGCTCTATCGCTAATAAGTCAGCGGGGGTTTCCACAACGCATAAGAGATTGTGCTGACGGCTTTCATCTTTACAGATGCCACAAATATCAGATTCACAAAAGGTGCGACAACGCTGACAATGCCCAACCTGCTCCACTGCTGACTGCAGTGCTTGAGCTAATGTAGATGCACCTTCGCGATCTCTTTCCAGTAAATGCAACGCCATCCGTTGTGCTGATTTAGGACCTACACCAGGCAAACAACGCAAAGCCTCAATAAGCTCATCAATTAATGGGCTAAACATTAGAAAGGGACATTAAAACCGTTAGGAAGATTAATACCCGATGCTAGGCCACTTACTTTTTGCTGATTGTGCTCTTCCACCTTACGAACAGCATCGTTAACAGCTGCAGCGATAAGATCTTCGAGAACTTCTTTGTCTTCAGACATGAGCGACTCATCTAAGGTTACGCGCTTAACATCGTGACGACCAGTCATCACAATTTTTACCAAGCCCGCACCAGATTCACCGGTGACTTCAGCATTGGCCAGTTCTTCCTGAACCTTCTGCATTTCCTCTTGGACCTTTTGGGCCTGTTTCATTAAATCGCCAAGTTGACCTTTCATAACCTATCCTAATACATTCAAATTGATAGCTAACTATCGAGGGGCTGAAGAGATTCTTTGTCTAAACTAGCGCCAAATTTATTCACCATCACTTGCACAAAAGGATCCGCCATTAAGGTTTGCTCCGCCTTCTGCAAGCGCTGTTTGCGACGCTGCGACATCAGCTCGTCGGGAGTGTGGTGACTGGGTTGTCCCACAGATACGTCTAGTTTAATCCGTTTGTTGTTTTTTTCCGAGAGGGCTAGCTCCAAACGTTCTACCTGTTGCGGTTGTAATAGCACTTCATGCTTAGGACTAATTACCAAACGAAATGCCTGATCGGTTCGTTCTTCCAAAGAACAATTGCGGGCAAAGTTTAACGCCGAGTTATTCAATGGCAGCTCCGCCAATAAATCCGCCCAAGGATCATTTAAGGGTTCCGGCGCTTTGACTGGTTTCGGCGCCTCATTCTTAACAGAAGCCGCTGAATTGTTTTGCTGCGTTGGCTGCGAACTTACCTCCGTAGCCTGACCATGCACTTTGCTACCCGATGGCGAAGGCGTTTGCTGGCTAACCTGATCTTTTACTACCGAAGGTTTAGCCGTCGCAGCTTGAGCACTAGCCATTGCATTTTCAAAGGCGCCACTCGCTCTAGATGGTTTCGCTGGGTTCTCTTTACTCTCAGCTGGAGTCTGCTTTTGCACCGCTTGCTGCGCCACCGCTGTCGGATTCGCCTGCGCGCTATTTTGCTTAGCCTTAGGGGCATCGAGCGAATCTCTTATCTGAGCAAGACTGGCCTGACCTCTCCCCAGCTGCTGTGCTGGAATCTGCGGATCCTGAGGTTTGTTTTCCACTGCCTGTGCCACCGCATTTTGAGC
>JAKSAW010000082.1 GCA_022361455.1 Pseudomonadales bacterium
CGCCTGGCGAAATCGTATTGTCAGGTTTAGGTGGTTGCTTGGCAGTAGGCATTACTGCTGTCGCAACTTGGAAACAAGTAAAGCTTTCTAAGTTAGAAATTTTTCTTGAAGCAGATATCGGTAATACAGCTGCTTGGGGTGCAGGTGGTGCTGATCGCACACCAGAAGAAATGGGGTTTCAGGAAATCCGTGTCAAAGTTCTGGTAGAGGGTGACGCTAGCGAAGAAGAACTCGATGAGATAGTTGAACGCGCTAACTATTTCTCACCTGTGGCTAACTCCATGCGAAACCCAATTCCCTTCAGCATCAGCAGAACGGATTAATCGGTATCAATTCGAACTAAACACATATCAACCTTAATTTGGAATGGAGTGACGGCAATGTCTGCACCAATGTCCTCTATGGATTTCGATAGCACAACGAGCATATCTGATAAGTTCCTAATCGGTGATGCTCTGTTAGAACGAGTTAAGAAAATCGTAGATGAAGATTTAGCACCACAGGTTTTGGCGATTGATCGTGAGGGTATTTATCCGAAGGAAGTCATGCAAAAACTTGGCGCTGCAGGTGCTTTTCGCCGTCATCTCCCTTCATTGACTGAGGATGGCAAAGCCCATTTTGATGAAGCAATGCGAGCTATGGCTATTGTTTCAAGGGTATGCATGAACACTGGTTTTACCATGTGGTGCCAGGTCACTTTAGCTTGGTATATCGAGAAATCCCCGAACGCAGAAGTGCGCAACAAATTGCTAGAAAAGGTTGCTTGCGGTGAAGTCTTGGGTGGCACTGCATTGTCGAATCCAATGAAACATTTATCGGGAATTGAGCCCTTAAAAATTACCGCAACGGAAGTTGATAATGGTTTTATCATCAATGGAACCCTTCCATGGGTATCTAACTTAGGTGAAGATCATTGGTTTGCTTCCATCGCTGCAATTGACACTGATCCCACTAGGAAAGTGATGTTTGCAGTTGATTGTTCGTCCCCTGGCTTTAGTTTGCGGCAGTGTGCGGAGTTTATCGCGCTCGAAGGATCTCAGACTTTTGCCTGTCATTATGACAATGTTTTTATACCCAAAGAATGCTTGATTGCTGATCCTATCCCAGAGTATTTGCAATCGATTAAAGCAGGTTTTGTATTCCTACAAATTGGCATGGGTGTAGGCGTGATACAAGCCTGTTCCGACTACATGCATGAATTTAATCAAAGCCTATCACATGTCAATTGTTATCTGGACTATCAAACTGATGAACTTGATCAGGATATCAAAGACTATATCGCCGCTTGTGATGTCTTAGCCACTGAAATTGGTGATTCAAGCGATCGCTTCTTTGTCGACATTTTAAAGCTTAGAAAGACGATTTCTGAACTTAGCTTGAAAGCGGGTGAATCGGCAATGCTGCATGGTGGAGCTCGAAGCTATCTTCACGATTCAGTTGCACAACGTAAGCTACGTGAAGCGTATTTTGTTGCAATGATATCACCATCTATAAAGCACATTCGTAAAGAAATTGATCGTTTGGGATATTGCTAGGGTTAACAGCTAATTGGAGCACCTTTATGAGTCAGGCTTACCAGAAATATATCTGTGTGATCTGCGGATACATCTACGATGAAGAGCTAGGTGATCCGGAGAGCGGCTTACCTTCAGGGACATTGTTTGCTGACATCCCCGATGAGTGGGAGTGTCCCGATTGTGGTGTAACAAAACAAGATTTCATATTACTGACCGCACCAGAGCCCGAGGTCGCAAATGTCTCCAAGACAAGTGGCTTTGATTCAGTATTAACACTTAAACACGTTTCCAAGGACGCAATTGTAGTGCTTGGCGGTGGTATGGCTGCATGGGAGATGATTTCGCAGTTGAGAAAACAAGACAACGACCAAGCGATCATTATGATTACCCATTGCTCGGGCGATGTTTATAGCAAGCCTCAACTTTCGACAGCGCTCAATAAGCAAAAAGAACCAAATAAACTAATACAGATTTCCGCTGCAGATCAGGCAGCAACTTTAGGTGTCACTCTATTGCCTTACACTCGGGTGTTAGCGATAGATTCCGATCATAAACGACTTATTCTCCCCACAGGAGGCTTGCAGTATAACAAGCTAATCCTAGCCCTAGGAGCGAACCAAAAATACATCCCTTTTCCTGGCAGCGATACCAAAGGTATTCACCGTATCAATGACTTGGAGCAGTATCGGTCATTCCGAGAACATCTAGATGTGTTGGATAAAGCGCATGTAGCGATACTTGGATCTGGTTTGATTGGTTGCGAATTTGCTGATGATCTTGTGTCCGCTGGCCATGACGTCTCGTTGATTGATTTAAGTGAAACCCCGCTATCGCATCTGCTGCCTACACAACTCTCGGGCAAACTTGCAGAAGTATTTGAGTCCAAAGGTGTTCAGATCTTCGGAGGTACCACAATTTCTGAGGTCAAATCGGCGGATGCAAAGCTGACCGTTGGATTAGCTAACGGAAAAACCATCAAAGCAGACTTCCTGATATCCGCCGTAGGCTTACAACCCAATATCGACCTAGCAAAAAGATCAGGTATTGATACTCAAAGAGGTATTCTGGTTGATGATCGCATGCAGACCTCTTGTGAAGATATTTATGCTATCGGTGACTGCACCGAGCACATTGATACTGGCGGTAATAAAGTGCTTTTGCCATACATTAAACCGATTTTAAAACAGGCAAAAGTGATCGCGGGTCAAATCGCCGCAGATGATATTCATTATGAATGCAACACGGACGTTGTGGTGATCAAAACACCTAGTTTGCCCTTATCGGTGTGCCCTCCACCTCTAAAAGATGATTCTGGTGCTTGGAAATTAGTTGAATCGCAGGGAGAAAGTATGGCGTTGGCTTATTACCGAGCGGGCCAAATGACTGGGTTTGCGCTCAGCGGCAGTTTTACCAAAAAAGCGAATGACTGGTTTCAACAGATAAAACTAGCAAGTTAATAATTTACCTTATCCACGATTTATTTCGAAAGACTTCAGTTTTTTTATTATCAGGAGAAAGCGATGAACAAACTAATGATGACTGAAACCATTGTTGCAACCAAGATTGAAAAAGGTTTGTCTTGGGAGACCATGGGAAAAGAGCTTGGAATGTCTCCAGTTTGGTTAACTTCGGCTTGTTTAGGAATGAACAGTGCGCCGAAGGAGAAAGCGGCAGCTATTGCTGAATATTTGGGTTTAGGTGAAGAAATTGCCACTGCATTGGAAGCATACCCAACCAAAATCTGGGATCAGACCATACCAACCGATCCATTGATTTATCGCTTGTACGAAGTGGTTGGAGTTTATGGCGACACGCTTAAAGAAGTCATACAAGAAAAGTTTGGTGATGGGATTATGAGTGCCATTGATTTCAGTATGGAAGTCGACAAAATTGAGGATCCTAAAGGCGATCGAGTGTTGCTTACATTAAATGGTAAGTTTTTGCCCTATAAGAGTTGGTAAGAATCTGATTTAGCGATGTAAACGATCCCATGATCCTAGGGGCATGGCGCGCTGTGCCTCTAGCATTGCTCTCAGAACTCAATGTTTATAAATCTCAACTAAGCTCGGTGATATTGGCGGGCTCCGCCGTAAGGGTCTAATCTTATTAGAAATATTTGAATTCGACACCTTGGCTGATGTCCACATATCTTTTAACGATCATACTGTCACTCTTCCTGGCTTTTTCCAAGAGTTCCATCGCTAGTGGATCGGAAACAGTAAGCGACGTAGCGCCCACTTCTGTGCAAAACACCCTTGTATTGCATCCAGGAAATGATGAGTTTAGCGCTAAGGGTCATATCGGCTATCTCGAAGACTCAGAACAGCGCCTCATTTTACAAGACATCCTTACTCCAGAGATCCAAAGTCAGTTTAATTACGACAGATCGGATATCAGCATGGGCTACAGCAAGTCAGCCTTCTGGTTCCGTTTGAACCTCAGGAATGACTATCCGCTATCATCGAACAGTAACCTTTCATCCTTAAAGGGCTCCGTGGACTATATGACATTAGGCCATGATCAGGTTTTACCCAGCAATCTATGGTCCTTAGAAATCGCCTCGCCAATAATTGATTATCTAGAAATTTATTATGTGCTTGGTGATCAGACTATACGACTAGATCTAGGGGATTCGAGGCCCTTTTCACAGCGCCCTATTCCGCTATCTAGTTTTGTGGTTCCTTTCACACTAAATCCGGGTGAAAACGCGGAAATATATATCAGAATGAAAACTAGTCGCTCGGTACGCTTACCGATTACGATTAGAACCATTGAAAGAACGGTCTCCTATTTCAAGGACTATCAAATCGGCTATGGAATTTATTTTGGGATTATCATTGCCTCGTTCTTATATAACCTTTTCATGTTTCTGTATCTTCGAGATCGCAGTTACTTATTCTATCTCAGCTGTATAGCAAGCTTTGCGTTTGTCATTGGTTCTGTCATGGGGTTCGGCCAAGATTATCTCTGGCGACCTTATCCATGGTTAACCAATTATATTATTGTTGAGAGCATTGTGTGTTATGGCATATTTGCATTGTTGTTTTCGCAAAGCTTTTTACACACGAAAAAGCACACACCGAGACTTCATGTTGTTATTAACGCCTTAGTCGTTTTTGGTGTTGTTATTGGCTTGATGGGATTGCTTATTCCTTACTCTACATCCGTGCGTTTGGTGGCGTTGTTCACAGTCTTACATACTATTGTGATACTCACGAGCGGTGTTATTACTCTATTCAAAGGTGTTAAAGAAGCTAAGTATTTCGTACTTGCTTGGTCCACGGTTTTAATTGGCGTTTCCATGTTTGCGTTACTTTCAAATGGACTCGTTCCTGCTAATTTCTTTACCTACTATTCTGCACAATTTGGCTCTGCAATGGAGGTCGTTCTATTGTCTTTGGCTTTGGCTGATCGACTAAGGCAATCAGAACATGACAAAATTAGACTTGAACGTGAAGCAAGAAACGCACTCAAACAAGCCAATGAAGAACTATCCGTAGCATTAGAGAAACTTAAACAAAATAATAAATTAAAAGATGAATTCCTGGCGACTATTAGTCATGAGTTACGTACCCCGATGAATGGTGTCGAAGGAGCGCTAGAACTAGCCGATAACGAAGCTAATCCACAGAAAGCAAAGCGCCACCTCAAAGTGGCTATGGAATCTGCCAAGGGCATGACACACTTGGTTGATACTATTTTGGAATATTCTGAGATTCAAGCAGGAAAAACACTTATTGAACGACAAAACATCTGTTTGTTAGAGATTATTAATCCGATAACGACACAAGCAGAAAGTGCCTGCATTGAAAAGTCGATTAATTTCGAATTCAACTTGGACAAAGAGATTGCTAACACAGTTGAAGCTGATGGACGTGCTTTAAGTGTCGTACTTACGCATCTACTGGATAATGCCGTTAAATTCACAGCTGATGGTGGAGTAAAATTATCAGTCACTGTTGATAAACATGATCTAGAAAATCCTATTTTAGTCTTTAGCGTTTTTGATACTGGGATTGGTGTTCCCAAAGAAGCGCTGAAGGACATATTTACCCCCTTTCAGCAACTCGATGGATCATTTAGTCGTGGCTATGGAGGCCTTGGTATAGGCCTTTCAATCTGCAATGAATTAGCGATAAAGATGCAAGGTCAATTGAGTGTCTATAAGAATCACCCGTCGGGCTCAGAATTCAGGTTAGCTATCCCATACTTGGCAGTTAACACTGTTGCAAGTGTCACCTATTACAGTAACGACTCAAATGATAGGAAAAACTCAAGGAGGATTTTGGTTGTAGAAGATAATCTTGTTAACCAGAAAATACTGGTAGCGATTTTAAAGAGCTTGGATCATCAAGTATTGGTTGCTAATGATGGGATCGAAGCGTTAGCAGTCTTAAGTAAAGAGCCAGTTTCTTTAATCTTTATGGATTGTCAGATGCCCTGCATGGACGGTTTTGAAACAACAAGAAGAATTCGTGAGTCAGTTTCTTTTGATAGCAAAATCCCCATAGTTGCTGTTACCGCAAATGCGATGAGTGGTGACAAAACGCGTTGCCTAGATGCTGGTATGAATGATTATGTAAAAAAACCTATCAATCGCTCTACCGTAGAAAATAAGATTATGCAATGGTGCGGGTAAACTTAAGCATGTTTATATGCTAGCTCCATGTGGAATGTGAAGGTCAATAAACTTAATTTCACTAACTACCTCATTTCCTTTCTAGCCTTGAAACTAAAACAACCAGTCATTTTAAGCCGTACGAATTACAAGGTTTTAGCGTAAAGCTCAATAATAACGATAATGATTTGCGTTAAGGTTGGCAAAACTATAGAATCGCCGCACTCGTAAAAGCTAAACCAACACGGATACAAGCATCTGGGGGATATTCATGACATCAAAATCATTAGTCGCGCTAGCGGGTTCAGTCGCACTAGCCTGTTCACCATTGGCATACGCTCAAGCCGAAAAAAGCGATAAAGAGCGCATTGCTGAGCTAGAGCGTAAGATTGAGATTCTAGCCGAAGAGATTGAGGGTGAGCGTCGCGAAGCCCTAGTAGTCGAGCAAGAATACAATACTCAGCGTGGCGTTGGTCCTGCTGGCAGCAAGATATATCAGGCGTCTGAGAGCAGTGTAACCATTGGTGGTTATGGCGAAGCTTTCTACCTGAATTCGGATGACGAAGACAAAGACGAAGCCGATTTCCTTCGCAATGTTCTTTATTTCGGTTATCGCTTTAGCGACCGTATCCTATTCAACAGCGAAATTGAAATCGAACACGCTGACGAGATCTATCTTGAATTTGCTTACCTAGACTTCCTTTTCAACGAACACTTCAATGTTCGTGCCGGTATGATGCTCACCCCTCTTGGTTTTGTTAACGAAGTTCACGAGCCTCAGTTTTTCTTCGGAAATCTACGACCACCTGTTGAAACCCAGATCATCCCAAGTACTACCCGTGAGAATGGTGTAGGTATTTATGGTCGCCTTGGTGGTCAGTTAGACTATCGCCTCTACGTGCAAAACAGTTTTAACGGTGATGGCATCTCGAGTGGCAACCTACGTGGCGTGCGTCAAAAAGGCAGTAACTCCAAAGCCAACGACCTAGCTCTTACTGGTCGCCTTGACTGGAATCCTGCTGCAGGTGTAACGCTTGGCGGTTCTTTCTGGACTGGTAACATGGGCCATGAAGACGATTTTGCCGGTGAAGAGATTGATATGCGCATGAATCTGTTCGACCTACGTGCTCAATATCGTTATGGCGGCCTCCAACTTCGCGCGTTGTACACCCATGTTGATATCGACGACACCCTGCCTGTATCGCAAGACAAAGGCGAGGCTATTGGTGAAGAGATGGAAGGCTGGTACGTAGAGGCT
Organism: Pseudomonadales bacterium; assembly: GCA_022361455.1. Lineage (GTDB taxonomy): Bacteria > Pseudomonadota > Gammaproteobacteria > Pseudomonadales > Ketobacteraceae. The sequence continues at coordinate 7,394 of JAKSAW010000082.1, forward strand.
GGTTATGACATCTTCACTTTAATGGATAGTAGCCCTGATCGTCAGTCTCTTTACCCTTGGATTCGATATAGTGAAATCGATACTCAAGCATCTATAGACCAAGACGTTGTTGACGCTGGGTTCGAAAAAGATGGTAAGAATGATCGCTCTGTCCTAGAGGTAGGTCTTCACTACATGCCTCATCCGAATGTCGTTATCAAAGGCGAACTTCGCGATTGGGATAGCGATGCGGAAACAGACGGTGATGGTACAAACAATCAAAGGGAGTTAGTCCTTGGTATTGGTTACAATTTCTAATATGAAGCCCGCTCGCCTTTTGGCGAGCGTTTTCGCTTTTTGGTTTGTGGCATTGACTTCAGCGGTCCTCGCTCATGAAGACGATGATGCAAGTGTTCATATGACCAAAGACGAGGCACTAGAAACAGTCGCTTTCCCTGATAGCGATCGAATTGAAAGGCGCACACTTTTCTTAGAGCCTGAACAGCTTAAAGCTTTCTCTCAACGTGCCTACAGCAAAGTCGAGTCGCGACTGCAGACGGTTTATGTTGGCTGGAAGGAGGACGCTGTCATGGGTTACGCAGTTATCGATACCGACATAGTTCGTTCCAAAGCAGCCACGTACATCGCAATACTAACGCCACAAGGATCTTTGCGTGATTTCCGTATTCTAGCGTGGCAAGAGCCGCCGGAGTACGAACCACCGCAACGTTGGATAGATCGATTTATTGGACTTAATCTGGATAAATCACCTTTGCGGGTTGGCCAGGGTGTTGATGCCATAAGCGGTGCTACGCTAAGCGTGAGAATGCTGGCAGAGCATGTGCGTCGTTCTCTAGCGCTTTATGATGTTCTACTCGCAACAGATAATAACGACAAGTGAACTGAGCCCATTAATTTTATTTATCACTCTCACTTATCGCTTGTTGACAGGCTTCGCGTCCATTAACCTTTGCGCGTTTATTCTGAAGTCATTGAGGTAAATATACCATGCGGTTCATGATTACAGGAGAGCACCGCAAGAGGACGCTTCTCAATACTGTAATTTTGCTTTTTCTCGGGTACGTTGTGCTCTTATGGATAAGCAACGCCCTTCTGTTTTTTCGTGACATGGGATTTAGTTACGATGCAGTTGTCGGCTATTATCTTGGCGATCCTGAGCAATTCACCAATCCTCGATCTTATTCGGGCATGCTAGAAGTGCTTCACTTTCATACCTTCGCCATGGGAATTCTAGTACTCACCCTGGTGCACTTGATGCTATTCGCTGACATTTCAAATGGCGCGAAGGTTTTTTGGTTATGGACACCATTCCTGTTCACCATTGCCAATGAGGGTGCCAGCTGGTTGGTACGTTTCGTCGCTCCCGAATTCGCCTACTTTAAGATTTTTACTTTTATTGGATTACAGTTCGGGCTTGGTGGTGTCGTTGTGATATCGCTATGGTCCATACTGAAACCTACGAAGCGAAAGCATGAATGATACTCTAGTGGCAGAATTTACCTCCTCAATAAGCCTTACAACTTTGTATACCCATCATTAAATGCCGCGAGTGCAAAGCTAGACTTTCTCATCTTTTCTTCGCCTATTTCTTTGACATGGGGAACACACTTCGATAATTTGATACTCATCAAACTTAGAGCGAGTTATCACTCGCCGTACACAGGGGGATAGCATGTCAGCAATCGAAGATATTAAAGACACACTAAAACGCGGCAAAACCATCGATGGCTATGATTACAAAGCGAAGAAGCGCTACAAGGAGCCAGCACCGGAAAGCATCGATACCGAAGAATTTAAGAAGGTCGTGGAAAGTCGACGCTCTGTTCGTAAATTTACTTCCAAGCCCATTCCGAAAGAGGTTCTAGAAGATTGCTTAGGAATGGCAATGTTAGCTCCTAGCTCCTGTAATCTTCAGCCTTGGGAGTTTCATGTCGTACAAACCCCCAACAACAAGCAAAAACTCGTTGAAGCCTGTATGAATCAGAATGCAGCAAAAACCGCTGCAGAGCTTATTGTAGTGGTTGCCCGTACGCAAAATTGGTCGAAGATTGCTAAATTAAATATTACTGATTGGCCACAACCAACTGTGCCAAAACATTGGGTTAGTTTTTATAAAAATGGTGTGCCACTGACTTACTGGCAAGGCCCATTTGATGCATTAGGTCGTGTAAAAAAATCTATTGCAAACGTAGCTGGTTTGTTCCGCCCTATTCCTCGAGGCCCTTTTTCTCAAGCTGATATGAAAGTATGGGCTGTTAAGAGTGTTGCCCTTGCTGCTGAGAATTTGATGCTAGCATTCCGCTCTCACGGTTATGATACCTGCCCAATGGAAGGTATGGATGAGCGGCGTGTTAGAAAACTATTAAAACTACCTAAAGATGCTGAGGTGGTAATGGTGATAGGCGCCGGGGAAAGAGCTGAAGATGGCGTTTATTTCCCACGAGTTCAGTTTGATAAAAATAACTTTATTCATTACGCCTAGGCTATGAATAGCGACTAGCTACATCATAAACCATTTCTCTAATCCACTTTGCGCTGGGGTCTTCTGAGTCTTTTTTTCTCCAATAGAGATTCCAGCGTAATGGTTCCACTTCGAAACATAACGTCTTGACTTTAAGCTGATATGATCCTTGGATTTCCTTGAGTAATGCCAAAGGTGCTGTCCACAACAAACTGGTCTCGCTGGTTGCTTTAGCTGCTGAAATATAGCTTTGTGTTCTCATGCGCACCGTCCTTTTATTTCCCATTGAATGTAGCGCCTGATCCATCTGCCCACTGCCTTTACGTCGGCTAGATACATGAATATGTTCAGCGTTTAGATATCTGTCTATTGTGAGCTTTTTCTTTGCTAAGTCATGGGCTTGATTCATGGCGACGGCATAAGGTAAGACAGCTACTTTTTTTTGTTCAAACTCTCTAGCATTGAAAACTGGAGCATCTAATAGTAAATCTAAAGCGCCAGATTTCAGATCTTCAACAGCTGTTGCTCTATCCAAGTAATAAGTCTGAAGAACTACATTGGGTGCTAGGCCCTGAAGCTTTTGAATTAGAAGGGAGTTCAATAAGTAACTAGCTAAATCACTAAAACCTAGTTTAAAAACTTTATTAGATGTCCACGGATCGAATCCACTATCCCTACCAACACTCCGCTCCAATAGCTGCAAAGCCTTTTTAACATCTGGAATAACTTTTTCTGCCAAAGGCGTCGGTTGCATTCCATCAGGGGTTCTCACAAATAGTTGATCATCAAAGCTTTGTCTTAACCGATTCAACGCATTGCTTATGGCCGGTTGAGTAAGGTTCAACAACGATGCTACCTTGGTAATGCTTCGCTCCTTATATATTGCATCAAATATTACAAAGAGGTTCAGATCTACTTGGTCTAATCTCATGATTTTATACATTCATGCTATTGATATAGATACATCACTATAATAAATGTGAGTGATCTGTAAAGTCATCATATAATGCCAGAAACGATTCACTTTAGGAGCGGAGAAAGATGCTTGAATTTAGCGCTAAGTCATTGGAATTAAAGGATAAGTTGCAAAAATTTATGGATGAGTATATCTACCCTAATGAACTCGCTTATGCGGAGCAATTAGCAAATGCGGAGAATCGCTTTGCTCCCCTACCATTGATGGATGAATTAAAGGCTATCGCTAAATCTCAGGGCTTATGGAACTTGTTTATCCCCGAAGAGCATGGTGATTACTCGCCACATGGCGGTTTGACATTTTTTGATTATGCTCCACTCGCAGAGTTAATGGGTAGAGTGACTTGGTGCCCAGAAGTATTCAACTGTAATGCGCCAGATACTGGAAACATGGAAGTTTTCATGAACTACGCCACTAAAGAGCAGCAGGAGGCTTGGCTAACCCCTCTCTTGGAGGGTGAAATACGCTCATCGTACGCTATGACTGAGCCGCAAGTGGCCTCTAGCGACGCAACCAACATTGAGTTGAGAATAGAAAAAGACGGTGATGAGTGGATACTCAATGGTAGAAAATGGTTTATCACTGGCGCCATGTATGAGCGCACCAAGATATTCATTGTGATGGGCAAGTCTGATCCTGAAAATCCAAGCCGTCATTTGCAGCAAACTCAAGTTCTTGTTCCTAAGAATACTCCCGGTATTACTTTGGTTCGCCCTCTTACTACACTCGGTTACGATGATGCACCCATTGGTCATGCTGAAATCATTTTTGATAATGTACGGGTTCCGCTTTCAAATGTTCTTCTCGGGGAAGGTCGCGGTTTCGAGATCGCTCAGGGTAGACTGGGCCCAGGCAGAATGCATCATTGCATGCGCTTGATTGGCGCAGCTCAACGTTCTCTAGAATTGGCCTGTCAACGAGTTAACTCCCGCACTACATTTGGCAAACCATTAAGCAAACACCAATCAGTACGAGAAGATATATCAAGATGCTTCTCTGAAATCGAGATGGCAAGGCTATTAGTATTGAAAACGAGTTATAAAATCGATACTCAAGGCGTACCTGATTCAGTGGATATGATTGCTGCCACAAAGACAACGGTACCTTTACTGGTTCAAAATATTATTGACCGATGCATGCAAATGCATGGTGCCGGTGGACTAACGGAAGACTATTTTATGGCTGAGGCTTTCAACTATGCTCGCTGGTGCCGACAAGCTGACGGCCCAGATCAAGTGCATCAAATGGCACTGGGTAAGAAAATAATCGACCGCTATGCTGATCAATAGGACTCGTGCCAATGTCTACAACTAACAGTGAATCCAAACAAAATAATTTTTCATTTGATACGAACAAGTTGTCTGACTATTTAGCAGATCAAATAAGTGGTTTTGAGGGCCCACTACAAGCCACGAAGTTTGATGGCGGACAATCAAACCCAACCTTTCTTTTGCAAACGCCAAATCAGAAATATGTTTTACGTCGCAAACCACCGGGGCAAGTTTTAAAATCAGCTCATGCAGTCGATCGTGAATTTAGAGTCATGACAGCGCTTGCCAACACTAATGTACCGGTCGCTAAAACCTACCATCTTTGTGAGGATGAATCCGTCATAGGCAGTATGTTCTACGTGATGGAATACATTAATGGTCGTGTATTCTGGGATCCGACACTACCGGAGCTTGATAACTCACAACGAAACGCTGTCTATCTAGAAATGAATCGAGTGCTAGCGGAACTACATAAAGTGAAAGTAGATGAAGTTGGCCTTTCAGATTATGGCAAACCCGGTAATTACTATGAACGCCAGATAGGCCGGTGGACCAAGCAATACAGAGCCTCTGAGACTGGATGCATTACCTCTATGGAAAAGCTAATGGAATGGCTACCTAACAACATCCCTCAAGATGATGGCAAAGTGGTGGTGGCTCATGGAGATTTTCGCTTAGACAATATGATGTTTCACCAAACTCAGACGAAGGTTTTAGCATTAGTCGATTGGGAGCTCTCCACACTAGGTCACCCCTATGCTGATTTAGCTTATCAATGTATGCAGTTGCGAATGAAGTATGATTCCATAATGCCAGGGCTAGGAGGCATCGATAGGCAGTCGATGGGCATTCCTTCGGAACAAGAATATGTCGCTGCGTATTGTAAGCATATGGAAATTAGCGAAATTAAGGGTTGGGAGTTCTATCTAATTTTTAGCTTCTTTAGATTTGCAGCTATTTTACAGGGCGTTAAAAAACGCGCTATCGGTGGTAATGCGTCTAACGAAAACGCTATGGGACTAGGCGAAATGGTTGAACCTTTAGGAGAACAAGCCATCGCTTTAATTTAAACAATGGCCCTAGAAAGAGGTGCCGTTATAAGTAGGTTACTAGTTGATAATAATCTTGATAACTGAGATTTATTAGTTGTGTTACGTGATAAAAATAAGGGAGGCGAAACGCTCCCTTTTGTAACGATTCTTTCTTTAAAAGCTCTTTTGTTTTAGAGCCCCCCGTGTATCAATAAACCTGAGTATTCTTTGCCGAATTTACCAATGTGCAAAGTTCAAATTCATAGCTCATCGAAGAAGTCTGTCCCGCACCATGGAACCATACAACCAATTTCCACATTGCCTTTTACTCCAGGGTTTGGGCTCGGATAAACCGTTACCGAAACATCTGAAACATCATGGAGTGGAAATACTGCTTTGGTCACTGATACTGCATTTGTAGTGACTGGTTTGACACCTGTTCCAATTGTTGGATCCTTAAATTGCACTGTGTGTGGAGTTGTTTCTAGAAGAAAATCCTCATAGGGCGCATAAGCACCAACAGTTGGGTGTCTCCAGCTAATATTGTTTTGGGAGGGATCACCACTAAAAATTAAGTGGTCTGGCTGGGTTACACTCGCCCAACCAGACCAATCTGAGCCTTCAGTATCAGACCCGTGATGAGGAGCCATCATAAAGTCTACTTTAAGGGCTGGATTGTAAGTGTTGTAGTCACCTAAAACCTGACCGTTGATTGTAGCCCATTGCGTTAAGGCGCGCTGTAAAGACAAATCATCTTCGTTAGTCGCATCGCCTGGAAATATAAAGGTTCTACCAGCATAACTTAGACTAATAACAAGGCTCTGTTTGTTAGTCCAGTCTCGCTCCCCCCACCGACCAGCTTGATTCGCTGAGTTGCCAACAAGAATATCAACCCTTGCGTCACCACAGATATTGTTCGTACCATTCATAACGGTTTGAGGTGTAACTAAGCGTTGAACAGCTTCTAGTATAATCTGATCCCGAGTGCCATCACGCTTTCGCTTGCCAACCGGAAACGTTTCGACTGGATATAGTTGCCCTGGAGTATTGTTGTAGTTTTCGCCTTGACCATAGATAGTGCCCGTAGCTAACTCTCTAAGGGTTTGACTAGTTGGGGGCCTGTTTTGATAGTAGTTGTTGAAGCGACCACCAGCATATACGTTACCCATGGGAAGATCTCCAAGTTCAAAAATATCATCAACCCAAATGTAGTGATCTTTATCGGTATGTGTGAGGAATAAATGAGTAGTATTACCCGCTGCTTGCTCTAAAAGCTCATGAAATACTTCATTCTTGTACTTGGCACGATGACTACCACAATCTAAGAGTAGATTAACATCTTCGGGCCCTGGGCATTGGACCAATACACAGTTTCCAGGACCAACTTGATAGTAGGTGACTGTGAGTTGATCATAGGCCAAGACTTGTTTTACCAATAAAACTGCCGTGACTGTGAGAAGTGTTTTAATAATGTTCACGTTCTGCCTCCTAGTTTAACGGCGTTCGATTGTAGTTGACCCAGATTTTTTCACCAGAACTGCTCAAATTATCCAATTTGTCCAGGTCACTTTGGCGAACGGGCATTGAAAACTTACCGATGCTACAAGATTGGGAATTCCATTGCCCACTAGCATGACTTAAGGTCCAGCTATTGGTCCATTCAACGCTATTAGAGCCTATTGAGTTTGTCAGATTTATATTATTCACCTGCTCACAGGCATGACGATAATCCTCATTGCAAGGTTCGTTCATCAAACCTACACCATTCTGATAAGCAATACAGTTTTCAGCTTGAGTCTGCTGCAAATTAATAGAGAGAGGGTTGATATGTCGGTTTAGGTTGAAGCGGTAAGCTTGTGTACCATGATGTTTGAAATCCACACCTTCACGGCCTGTTGATGCATCATAAAGTGATAGCAATAATCCTGGTAAATAGGTAAACCAGCTTTCGGGCCAAGGCGTTGACCAACTACTTGTTGAGTCGGGTAGATTCGGTAATGCAATCGCATTGTTAATATGTTTATAAAACGTGTATTCCCATGGAACGAAGGCGATGATATCTCGATTGTTATAGATCCTCACATGGCTAAAGTAATCCTCCATAGATGTTATGAAAGACGACCAATTTTGATTTCCAGTTCGAGGGCTACCAAAGTTAATCAGTTTTATTCGTCGGCTATCTTTAAAATTAAACTCTTTTTCTAGATGTAATGCAATTTCAGGGGCGCTGACAGTTGACACACCACCACCAAGGCTATGACCAACAATATAGACGGTTCTGAGTTGGTCAATTCGGTTGTTGGAAAAAACCTCGGTCAACTTACTGAGCATTCCAGTTTTATGTCGATTCCACATGCTCTGAAAGCCTGAGTGCACGCTTATATTACTATTCGGGAACAATTGATGATTAGAGAAAACAAAGCGTGAATCGGTCACAATATCGTAGGAGGTTATGCTGGTGCCGCGGAATGAGATAACAAGGTCAATTCTCTCCCCTTCCTCAAGTACTGCCATGAAAGCTTGCGATGAGGAAGTAAGCCAACCGTCATAATCAAAATAGGAGAGATCTACTCTGTCATAAATTGCGTTTTCATGAGGGCCATTAGTAAGGTTAGAAGAAATCCTTGATTGATTCTCATAGGCTAGAGCTGCCCAATAAAGAGCTCGGTGAATGTCTTGTTCATTTGGGGTTTCAGAGCATTCCCTACCTGATATGCTACAGACTCTATCAAATATTGTTTCTGTGAACCTACCATCCATTAGAACTGTAATATCTTGAGCGAAATTATAGTAATCGTCTTGGGTATAAGAATCCGGCGATCGGGAAATCATGTCCTCGATTTTCGCTTTAAGGTCAGCCAAGCCAGATCGCTCGTTGTCATAATCATGAAGACGAGGAGAGTATGCATCGTAAAGTCTATCTAAATGGAAATAGGCGATACGTTGATGCCACTCGATATTGGCTTCATTCTTTATTTGTGAAAGGTTTGAAGGGTTCTGATTATACTGGGATTCGTAGCGCGTCCTGATTGTTTCCATTTCAGTTTCTTCTTGCGTGGTGAGTGTCGCTGAAGGCAGTTCAAGGAGACGAGCAAGGTTGTTTTCCACATCCTTGACGGCGAGATCATAAGGATCAAGCAGTGGATTTGAGGTTACACAATGGTGGCTATTGGCGCGCCACTGTTTGCCGCTTGGGCATTGGCAAATTGAATCATTAATAACAAGCCCGGTGTATTCCGTACAGTATTGACGTCCATCGTTATTTATACTTGCACCAACCGCTACACCACCCGCGATACCGTATAAACCTCCCGCTGCGCAAAGGGCTGCAGAAGTCCCGAAAGTAAACCAAGAGGTTAATATACCTACCGCACAAATACCGCCACCAGCTAATAGTGATGCAGTCCCGGCAACTGTTGCTGCCTGCTGCCCAGTAGTCCACTCTTCACAGTAAGGTTGGTTATATCCACCACAATCGGGTGGTGGTGCACTCAAAGCAGAGAGCCTTGGAGAAGGAGTGATAACGTTATAATGATTTAATTTGTTGTATGCCTCCTCTGACAATATACCAATGTATGGAGCTTCGAATTTGCTGCCTTCCGAACTTTCAGAAGTCCAATGCCGGTTTACGGCATTCAAAGTCCATCGAATCTTCCTAACGCCGTCTGGGTAGTTTGCTATGATCCGACTTAAAGGCAGCCAGCTTTTGGCTTCACAATTGTCATTAGCGACGATGTCATTAAGTTCCATATAATAATCAGCTATGACAGCATCATCGGAACCTAAGAGTTCGATGATTACCGCATCATCATCACAACTAAAAACTTCAACCCAGATGCTGGTTATGATTTCAGGATGAGCGGAGTCCATGTAAGCGCTACTGAAGCCAAGGGTATTCAGATCAATTGTGTGAGAAACAGAATCACTCGCCTCCAGGGATCTTATTGCTGTTTGGTTACCTTGACGGCCGGATACTGTTTGCCACGGTGCTTCGACCTCCCAACCAGTTGATTCGTTGAAGTATGGGCTGGGTAATAGATTCGGTGGTAACATTCGAAGACCATGATGGATTTCTGGAGCATCATGATTTATGTTGGATTGAATAAAAGATTCTAGAATATCGACTGTATAGGGAGATTGCGCGCCGATATTCTCAAACCCAGTGGCGAAAATAAAATACTCATGACTATCAATATCGGCACATGGATCGCTGAGATTAAAGTTTGATTGCGCTATCACCTCGCCCCGACTATTTTTCACCGCTGCAGATAATGAAATGTATCGAGGATCTCCACCATCGTGTTCGCAAGCCATGCTGTAGGTATACTTGAGCGGTGTGTCACCATTCAGATGTTCTGAATCGATACCAAGGTTCACCAGGTTTACAGATGTTGAACTGCTAAACACCTTTTCTCCATTCGCAACTTGCTCAGTTAATCTTGGTTGCTCCCCAATAAGATTTACAAGGAAGTAAGTGTCTAAATCAACATAATTAATCCATATGCTTGAACTTCCCAGCATCTGATTAAGCTTTAGGTTTTCATATTCATTATTAGGCTTTGCAAAAACATATTCTCCAGGATTGGAACCTGCTGCTCGACAGGCATTTTCACCGGATAACCAACCTCCCTGCTCGTTAGTAATGATCCAGTTCGCAACATCCGTGCTATGCCTGCAAGCGAAAGCGTGATTTTCTTCACAGGAAGCTTCAGCCCAGTCGCCAGATGAATTCAAAATTGTGCAAGAAGTGCGGCCGTCAGGAATCTCTCCATTGTCGGGTTCACCGGCTCCCCACTGTTCGTAGTTGCGATCATTATCTAGTAGAGTCTCAGTAACGCATATGTCTTGAACGTACTGGCTTGGTATCCCATTACCTTCGATTTTTGTACAGATAGAAAGATTATTAGAGGCCTTGTTATCTATAAGAAGCTTTGTGACAACACTCGGATTTTGTGAATGAACGGCATAAGCCGGATAGCATAAATTTTGGTTAGTGCCATTGAGATCGAGGCACTCTAGCTCGTCATTGCCTATACCAATATTCGATGCTTCAAGTGAGAAATCTACACCACTCGGCGCACGAATGCATAGATTGCTATCACGAGTTGGGCTGTTAGTATCGAACAACATCGTGTCGACAATAGGTCTTCCAAATAGAATTGCAGCACCACCGCCAAATTCAGCAACACTCCAAAGGCAGGCATCTCTTCGGGAAATGGATTGGTTATTCAGTACTGGATTAGAGGTAGCTGTGAATGTGATAAATTTGCCGTCAGTGAATCCACCGCTTTGCCAGGTAGTATTAACGGAAGGTGTTGCTAAACTACTTGTGTTGTATGAGTACCAAGGCATTCCTATTAAGCCGAACTCTTCTGGGACTCGAATACTCCAAGTAGAATTTTTGTCGCAATCAATAGAGAGATTTTGCTCCTCTAGTAACCGACGTTTCTCCGTGTCGGTAGCTGCTCTAGGTTCGCCATCTTCTGCTATCGCAATATCAGCCGGCAAGGTTGTGCGACCTGCAGGGCATTGTTGATTTGAAAAGTCGATATCAATAGGAGTAAAGGCTCGATCAAACACTGAAGTTTTGCCATTTAAACAGGCCCAATCAAAACGATAACGGTGTGAGGCTTCGAGATTATAGAGATTGGCGCAATCTCTTTCAGAGCTATTAGGATCAGTCTCACTGATGATTAACTCCACTACATCACGATAAGGTGCATCCCAACAAGCAAACTGACGATTGCTAGAGATTATTCGTAGGTATTTAGATCGCTCGTAGCTGCATTCTTTAAGATATACGTCCCCCAATCCTGAGGATGTTGCATCTTCGCCAAATGTAGCCGCCATTCCTACTTGATTATCTGTGAAAGATGCAATATCACCCGATAATGTACATTCACTTACTTCATTAACACGAGATTCATACTGCTCTTGGGATACCGCCGCCGATGGCATCACTTCGCAGTACTTGCCTACAATTGGTTGTGAAGCAACTTCGAGATTAATTAGCGACGCAAGCGTTTTAGAAGTACCTTCATATGGCGCTTCTTTACAACCGATGAGGGACAACGTGAACAGAATAAAAAGACTAACTTTTAGTCTCGATGTTTTGAGCATCATAAAATATTCCAAAGTTTAATTAGTATTTTTTGTGGACGTTGTTGTTAATTGCAAGAGCGAGGTGCTTCGCTGGGCTTTGGATAGATTTCGACAAATTCTCTAAAACTATCTAGCGCATAGTAGACTTCATTATCTGCACACCATCGGTCAATGCAGGTAACACGATAAAAACCTCTAGTCGTCTGACTGTACTCATTGAGATAGAAATGGCCTTCGGCTGTACCTGTGTAAGTGCCACTAAACACCATGGTTTCTCCCTGTTCATCAGTGTTGTAGTAACCTCCATCACCATCCATATAGCCAAAAATTGCTCCTGATTCGGCTATGAACTGAGTGCCATGTGTCTTATCTAAATATTGATAGTTATTGAACGTAAATGTTTGTCGTCCTTCTAAGAAGAACCAACCATCAACAGTTGTTCTTCTAGACGCAGTTCCACCCTGACCATCGCTAATAGTCCTAAATTGGTCTGATGAAGGAGTCGGTCCGAAGGATGGGTTAATGTGTTGAGTTATAAAAGTTTCAAATATTTCAATCGCATCTCTGTTACCAAATCGATTTTCTTCAACTCTATCAGCGATGACATAAATGCCCGTTTGAAGATGGGGCGTTCCATTGTGCTCGTAGCTGAGCTTAATCACCATGGGCCGATCTACTGTAACGATAGTGTCTTCTTCTATCCTACAGCTCTCATTTGCAATCGGATCCGTATTATCTGTCGTCAAATAAATATTAGTCGCTCCTTCGGGTATCTGTACGTTGACCTTTATGGTCGAGGATTCTTGATGTATGCCGCTATAAAAGGTGCGATCATATTCGTCTCCCCCGCAACCGCTAAAGAGTGAAATGCAAATTAAAGCTGGTAGTAAGCGATAAATTGATCGCTTCACGACGAATAAACTGAGAATCAAAGCAAGATACCCCAATGGTTTTTTATATTTGGTTTGCTTATGGCGGTAATAACGAATTTAGTAACTATTTGTTCCAAATAATTCAGATCGAGAGCTTTACTATTGGTAGATACTCATTTGCTTTAGCGCCAAAAATGTTCATGAAACTGGAGCTAAGGTACGCAATAGCCAATACATACTTAATCTATGCGATTATTAGTCAAGTTTCTTGATTCGTTTTTTGTTACAGGCCTACTTTATATCGTCTAATTCAATAAATAATCCTGCTTTGGTATAATTGACAAACAATGTTTTTTGTGAGTCATCTATAAGAGACATTTTTTATATGTGATCAAAGTTTAGGAAGGGTGGGTAAAAAGAAAGGTTGGTCACTGCACGAGGCTTGATCACCAGCTTTTTTGCTCTGCGCAGCTTGTCGTCATTTGGGATAAAGCTCGTGCTATCCGTTGACCATCACCAAATTGGCTAAATAACACTGTGAACTGTAAACCTTATCCAAAATGTTCTTCAATTGGGGCGTGAACTGACTCTTTTATTGGTCTTGCCTATATTTACTAATAGTAGCGCGACTTACTGAACCTTTAGGCTTGCTTTTACATTCGGCACCGGCCTGCGGTTTTTATTTAGCAACGCAATATCTGCGTGATCACTTAAGGAGATACTTCTGACGACAGCCGGATGATTGCGTTGCTAAATAAAAACAAATATCACCGAATCTGGCGCTTTCTATACGCAATGAGAGCGCCCCCTACCATCAAAAATAACCAGCTTAACGCACCACCGTAGTTCCCGCTGGTTTGGTTATTCGTTATATCAGGATCTTCTGAATTTGAACTAACACTTGCCGTGTGCGTTTCCTTTTCTTTAACTGGTTTGCGCATTCTAACGATCACACTACTATCGGTATTGGTAGGCAAGTCACCTAAATTACATTCGGTTCCCGCAGAATTACAAGATCCATCGGTTGTAAATACAGACACAATAACTAGGTCTGGATTATCAGGATAGATGAAGTCCACAACCACATCCTCAGCCACACCGGGACCAGCATTACTAATAGTGGTCTCTAGCGCATAGGTTTGGGTATCTTCATCCCATTTATCTGTCTCAGTGAAGCGCACGCTTAAATCAGCAGTAGAGCTACCACAGTCGTCATCATTCCAATCTATTGTTAATTTTGGTGCAGGACCGTTTTCATGGTCATTAAAATCAATACCATTTGTGGTTCCCGCTGAAGCTAGCACTAACCCTCTATTTACTCCTCCAGATATCCATTGTTGAATCGCTGAAAGACCAGTAGAGTTTAACTGTACGCTACGCAGACCATTCGAAGTTGGGGTAAATTCAGCAACCACATTACCTTGATGAGAATAACCATTAACAGAACTCCAGGTGGCATTTCTTTCGCTCCAATCGTTCGTACCAACGTAGAGCAGGTATGCGCCATCCGATGGATTGACGATATTGATAGATAATGATGCTTCATCAACGTTAGCGCATGTGGGTATAGACGACACATCCCATTTCATTAGCGCCATAATCTCTCCGTATTGAGAGTCTGAACCGTCAGCCAGCAACTGATCGCTTGAACCATCGTAGTTAGAGTTAGCATTGCTGCTTGAAATAAAGGTGTCTTCGGATGCTTCTACAATCGTCCCATCTTGTGGGTCACCACAATCGTCTTCGTTATAGCTCACCACTAAAACTGGCGCCGGTCCTGTTTCTCTATCATTGATATCAATTCCGTCAACGGCATCGTTATCCGCAATAACAACTCCATTGTTCGAACCACCATTAATCCAGCTTTGAACCAAACTTATTCCTGAAGAGTTTAGCGGCATACTCGTTAATCCGGTTGAGCTCGGATTTAATGTGCCGATTAACTGACCCTGCTGCGCGTGGCCTCCTACCGAATTCCAAGTTGCTGAAGATTCGTTCCA
>JAKSAW010000388.1 GCA_022361455.1 Pseudomonadales bacterium
ATTTCTTTTTGTTGTTGTTGCGTTGTATGCATTATCCAGTGCAGGTGTAATTAAGGTACTGCCATTTCAAACAGTCAGTGTGCATATAATTTCTATTTTATGTTTAGTTAGAGGGTTAGCAACAATACCATCTTCTATTATGTTTCCAGAGATGGTAAGTACATTTAGTATAAGTGCAGGTATTATATGGTTTTTAACTGGCTCTATGTTTTATGTGGGGCATAAATATGCAAATAATTCATAGAAATATAACAAGGCGCTGCAACTGTTTGGTGCCGTTGAGTGCTGCGTCAGGGTGGTAAAAAACCAAGCTATGCGAGACTTTTTAATCTTATCAACACTAATTCACTTGTTGGATGTTATGCTTTTGAGCCTCTCAATGAAGACTCTCCTGTAAAGAATGAATTTCTCTCTTTGGAGGCAGACCCCAGAGTTTTATATAAGGAGGGGGCACTAGATCTAGCTAAATTGATTGCTAAGGAACTGGATAAATCTATTGCGAAGGTTGAAGAAGTTCATGGCAAAGAATTCACAAAAAAAGTTACCGTTCATATTTGTAACACAGCCGAGTGTTTTTCTAAATATACAGGCAATCATCCTTTGATTGCGGCTGCGGTAAGTGAAAATGGGTTGTTTCTTGCACCACTCGCCTTCAAGGCCGGTCATCATAAGGGGTTCCTGACGCACGAGCTGTCGCATCTGCATTTATTTCAGCAAATTAGCCTTATTCAAACACACTATATCCCTCAGTGGTTCCACGATGGTCTTGCTACATTTGCTGCAAACGGAGGAGGTGGACATAACGTCACGAAGAGTCAAGCGCTTGACTATATTAAAGCAAGCAAAAATATAGTGGCCGTTGACTCTGCGGGAATGTTTGGCAAAGGTGGCACTTTCTCGAATCGCTGGCCATTAAACTATGATGCAAGTGAAGACAATAAATTTCAGCAAAATATGAACTATCGTCAAAGTTCGATGTTTGTAGCATATTTATCAAAGGGGAGTAAGATTCAAAAAGTACTGCGCTCAATCGAAGCAGGAGATAGCTTCAAAGAATCCTTCAAAAAAACTTATGGTCGTAGTCCGAGTGACTTATGGGTAGAGTATCGTGCAAGCATGTAACACTAACAAGGCCATCTTGCATTTATTGCTGTAGCGCGTTATATCAACAAATATCTGGGGCTTCCGGCAGAGCGAAAAGAAGAATATGCCTCAAAGCAAGAAGGCGGCCACAAGGCATTATCCGTTATGGAAAATCAGCTTTCGCAGAGCGCTTTCATTGTTGGCAACACCCCAACAATCGCAGATATTAGCCTGTACGCGTATACTCACGTGGCATACGAAGGTGGTTTTGAGCTTAACCAATATCCAAACATTCGTAATTGGCTATGTAAAATCGAAGCGTTACCAGGCTATGTAGCAATGTCTAGTGAAAATGCATAACAAAGTGCAGCACAACGCGGCTGTGCCGCTCGGACAGCCTACACTGCGTTTCGGCTGCCCATGTGCACGGCGTTAGCTGATGTGGGGCTTGCAATCCATAAAGTGATAGAATAGTATCACTTTTATGAAAACTGAACTTGTTACAACATTAAAGCGTCAAGCTACAAAGATCCTCGCAGATCTTCACGAGTCAAAAGAGCCGGTTCTAATCACGGAGCATGGTCAGCCATCCGCCTATCTTGTTGATTTTGAAGACTTTGAGCGTATGCAGAGCAGAATGAGCATTCTAGAGGGCATTGCGCGGGGCGAAAAGGCCATATTTGAAGGCCGTGTATATTCTGAATCGGAAGCAGAAGAGAAAATGGGTAAATGGCTCAAATAAAATGGACTGAGCCAGCGCTAAATGACTTGGATGAAATCGCTGAATATATAGCACTCGACAAACCAAGCGCAGCCAAGAATCTAGTTAAAGAAGTATTCACATCTGTCAAAATCCTCAAACAATTTCCTGAGTCAGGCCGTTGTCCACTAGAGCTTCCAGAAACAGGCTATCGTGAATTAATAGTTGGTCCTTGTAGAATATTTTATCGAGTTGAAACTAAAAAAGTTTATATTCTCTATGTAATGCGTAGTGAAAGGGCGTTGCGTAAGTTTCTTTTAGAGGATAGAGCTAAACCTAGCAGCTAACAAAAAAGTCAAAGTGACGCCTGGCGGCGTCCTTTACTAAGGCGTTATGAGTCAGCCAAGCTTGATTTAACATCCATTCTCCTATGCAAAATTCTCACAATTTGAATTTCAGTTTCGGATATTTGGCGAAAGAAAATAACATGGCTGGAATTAGGAAATTTTCTATAACCTGGTTTTATGTAATCACACTTGTGGCCAATTTCGGGAGTGTCAGCTAACAAACGAAAGGTATCGTCAAACTGTTTGATATAAATATATCTTTGTTCTTTTCCCCACTTTTCTTCTGAGTGAATTGCAATGCTTTTTAAGTCTGCCTTGGCCTTCCTGGTTAAGGTAAAAGAACTCATTGATTTAGTTCATCATCCAATTCATTCATGAGAGATTCATAGCTGTAATCCGCTGTGCCACTAGCTTCGCCTTCTTCAAGTAACTTTCTTAAGGCAAGGGTTTTACTTTCATTGTCTTCAAGCATTCGTAGACCGGCCCTAACAACTTCGCTAGCTGAGGCGTACCGACCTTCTTCAATCTGCTGGGCTATAAAGCCATCAAAATGGTCACCAAGCGTTATACTAGTGTTCTTAGGCATATTGTTACCTCAAAATACCAAAATATACCCATGTATGGTATAAACTCACAACAAGTTAGTCAAGCCGACCCCTGGCGGGGCGCGTTATTAAGGCGTTAAGTGCAAGGAGGAAATATGACAACTGAAGCAACTACTGAGTTACTTTCATGGAATGATGTAATAAAGATTGTTTTAGGCTTTTTTGTTTCATTAATCCTTATTTGGATTGGATCTTTTGTTAAGTCATTTATTAGAAAGAAAGTTCTAAAACGAAGCGTTTGGAATGTTTTCAAAAATCACGAATCATTCGATGACTGGATTCATGCATTAGATGAAATGTGCGGGGCGGCTAAAGCAGGAAATGCGTATGCTATTTCGTTTGATGTTTCACAGCCGTTATCAAACTTGATTACTGAACTTGCTACCTTAGACCCTCTAAACTCTGACATTTACTACGATTTATTAGGTCAAGAAGAAGTGGTTAGAAAAGGGATAAAAAAGATCAATGAGCTTCAAATGAGTCTCGTTAACTCCAGAGCTGATGGGGAAGATTGGGCAAAAACCAATATATCCACGAGAAATATGATATCCGGTCAATGCAGTGCATTGAAGAAAGACATCGTTGCTATGTATGGATATCAATTGTCATTAATGAAACACATTCAAATAAAAAAGCGCGATTCTGTTGATCCGGTAGGTGCATTGGAGATAGCGCTTAACAAGCAAAGGCAGCAGGACGCGTAAACTCGCCGCTGCATTGGGCGTTGCATTTAAGATATTAATATGAATTTTCTATCAGTCGTATTTGCAGTTGTGACAGTGTTCGTGCACCTGACGGTGTTCGTAGTTGAAAGCTTTCTGTGGCTTAAGCCTGTTATTTATGAGCGAGCTCTTTTGAAAACGGGTGCTCCTGACGAGCCCAGTTATTATGAACAGGCACAGATTCTCGAGGTGCTATTTTTTAATCAAGGTTTCTATAATCTGTTTTTGGCCTTTGGTGGTATTGCTGGTTTATTGATGTATCGTGCAGGAAAGGTTAAAGAAGGCGTGGTGCTCGTTAGCTATATGTGCTGGTTTGCACTTGGCGCAGGTTTAGTATTGGCTTACTCAACAACTGCATATTTGGGTGCTATGGTCCAAGGGTTGCCACCATTTTTGGCTTTGGTTGCGATGTATATGAAAACAGGTAAAGAAGAGTGATGACGTAACAAAGCAATGCAATGGACGGCAAACTCCGCGGCTCAAATTGCAATTGGCTTTGCCAATTTTGAAAAACGAGCTGCATTAGCGGCTTAACAAGAGCGACCATTTTTTGTGGGGCACACCAGTGATCAAGGAGATTCATTCGTGAATAGCGATCCGGGAGAAGTACTGAATAAAGCCAGAAAAGCATATCAGGATAGAGATTATCCTGCGGCTTTAGAAAATTATCAGTGGTTTTATCATAATTCCCTCGATATTGATCAATCGTATTATGGCGTCAGATTATCCTACTGTTTGGATGAATGGGCAGCGCTAGGAAAAGAGTTCCCCCGCGCTGCTAATGCATTGACCCGATTGAAGGAAGATACTTTGTCTCATTTCTCCAATACAAAGTCTCGTAAAGCCTTTCATGAATATTCAAGTATTTGCGAATACCTCGAATGTGAAGATGAGGTTTTTGAGCAATTCCTCACTGTTCGCAGCTCAGACAAGGATCTTGCTGAAAAGCTTTTTACCTTTGTCTACGAGTATTGTGCTTCAAAAGAAATGTGGGATCTTTGTCGAGAGTATATTGGCAATGGTTACGATCAGTATAAAAAATCACTTGAGACCTTTGATCATATGATAGAGTTTGCAGAGAAAAAAACCGGTGAATTGGGCGACTCAATCTATAGAGATGCAGTTATGGCCATTAAGCGAGAAACCCTATGGATTTTGAATATGCTAAATTGCATAAATGCGCCTGGTGAGTATCAGTCTGCTATTTCTAAAATTGAATCTGATCTTAGGGTAAGAGGCCGTGAAAGCATATTTAAGGAAATATGTGAGAGAGCGCCTAACAAGCAAAGTCTGCCAGACGCGTAAACGCGGCGCAGGTTACTAAAGCGTTAGATGCCCGCAAAGCTTACTCTTTTAGCATCTCCGTCAACAAAGGTTGACACTCGGCTTATCGTCAACTAATGTTGACGCATGAAACATATAGAACCACTTCCACCACCAAATAAGCCTGAAGATGCACTAGCGGCCGTAGTTGCACTTCGCCATGTAGCAGAACAACTGGAAAGAAAGGCCGTAAAAGAAGCTATTTCTCAAGGATGGAGCTGGTCGCAAGTTGCCCAAGCGTTGGGGGTTTCAAAACAAGCAGCCCACAAACGTCACGCTGCATACGTTAGTAATACAAAGAGGCGAAAAGGAAAAAGCGATGTTTAAGCGTCTTTTATTGCGTTTTCGAGATATGCAAACTATCGGAAAGCTAATACCTGGAGCAGATGAACATGCAAACCTCATGGGCGAAGAAACGCCTGGAGCTGAGCACTTTGTACTTTCTGCGCTCACTCTAGAAGATCGTACAGCTAAGCGAGTATTTGATAAATTTGGAATAGATTCGAAAAAATTCCAAAGCGCTATTAAGTCTCAGTATATTGAAGCTCTAAGTTCTGTCGGCATCAGTGGTCAAACCATTGAGATTGACCCAGAACCTATAAAATCAGGCAAAATTTTTCACGATTCGCAGCCTTCAGGCCAAGATTTAATGAAATCTCTTTATGCTCTAAAAAAAGAGGATAAAGAGCTGCCGCTGCAAGGAGCGCATGTAATAATCGTGGCTACTTCTATAGAACATGGTGTGGTACCAAGAGCATTTAAGGCTCTAGGGGTTGATAGGGAGCTACTAGGCAAAGCAGCTAGAGAGGAACTTGCTTCTATATAGCGTGAGGTAAATTGCATCTAGCAAGTGGCGGCAATTCGCAGGCTTTGCCTGCCGTAAGCTCGCGCCGTTGCGCCAGGCGTTAGATTTTGAAAAGGAGTAAATAGTGGGTTTCTCCATCTCATGGATAGCTGTACAAACCGAAAATCACGATGCAATCTTTGATCTGTTAGATGTTAGTCCAACAACTGAAGAGGATAAGTATTTTGAATCTCAGCTTTCTGGCTGCGCTCTTAAAAATGGCTGGTTCCTTTTGGTGGGGCAAGATTGTGATAATCGCTTGGTTCAAAAAGATATCCTAAGTGATCTCTCCGAATTTGGTCCTACGTTAGCCTGCTCAATCGAAGAGCATGTCATGTATTCGTCCGCTGAATACTGGGAATCTTGTTCAAAGAAGTGGTCTGTTTCTCATGATGCTCAAAAAGGCATGTATAACATTGAAACTACAGGTATGTTGCCAGAGTCATTCAAAAATGTGAAAGCTAGTGCATTTAAGGAGCAAGATGCTGAGGGTGGTCAAAAGGCGGATGTTGATGTGATTTTTGATATTCCCCTCTTGTTAGTGTCAGAGTTGACTGGCTTCAAACATGACGAAGATTGTGAATCATTAGCACAACAAAGTCCGGTGGTATTTACCGAGAATGGTATACCCAAAACCGGAAGCGTAAAGAAGCCTTGGTGGAAACTGTGGTAACAATCAAATCTAACCAGGCAAACCAACGGACTATGCAAACTGTCACGCATTTTATTCCAAAATGCCCACCGGTTCGCTCAGCGCGCTGTTTGCGGCGTTATGTGATTACACGTTCATCCCATTATAACCTACAAAATAGGGCCCAATATTAAATAAAGGACTATTTATGATTGATATACATTTTTGTCATGCAAATGGTTTTCCTGCCAAGGTGTATACGCCTGTATTGTCGGGTATCCTTGAGGCAAAAATTAGCTTTATTCCTGTAATAGGTAGCTCTAAAAAAGCTTTGAATTTAGGGGTTGATTCATTAACTGATGAATTGATATCAGAAATAGAGGATAAATGCTCATCTCCAGTTGTGGGTATTGGTCATTCTATGGGAGGAACAATTGTTTATCTAGCCGCAGTCAAACGACCTGATCTTTTCAAAGATATTATTTTACTAGAGCCTGTCCTATGGGGCGCTACTAGGCGTAGGATTGTAAGGGCGCTACGATATATTGGTTTGGGCGATCTTGGAAATCCTGCTGTTAGAACTTTAAAGAGAAGGAATCACTTTGAAGATAAATCTGAGGCAATTGATTATTTCTCCAATAGGCGAATTTTTGACAAAATGGATAGCCGCTGTTTTGAGGAGTATATTAATCATGGGCTTGTTGAGTGCGGAAACAAGTTCAGATTAACAATTCCACCAGAATTAGAATCCGCGTTATTTAACTGTCAACTCCTGAATTTTCCAAAAAATGCCTATTCGATTAAAGGAAAAATAGTTTACGCGTCTAATAGCAATACGTTGCTAAAATCTGATGTGAGATGGCTTAAGAAAAAGATGGAAAATATGAGATTTTACGAAATTGATGGCGGTCATATGTTCCCTGTTGAGACTCCTGATATGACAGCTAACTTGATCAATGAATTAATAGAAGACATATGAATCTAAATAGTAAGCTGGATGCACATAACGCCTGCGTCAAAATGACGTCTGACGGCGCATTTAACGCAGGCGTTATATAAAAAGCAGAACAGAAGTAATCTTTAAGGATTTAAAATGGATAATTCGTCGCAACCGATTAAGCGAAGCCTTATCGATTCGAAGAATATGATTAAGTTTATTGATGGAAGTTCTAGGGCATCAGAAGCTCTTCGTAACGCTTCGATTGGTCTAGGAACTTACGAGCCAGGATGGAAATGGTCTGTTCATGTAGGCGCTCAAACAGGCAAACCTTCAGAAAACCACATTGGATATGTTCTTGCTGGGTATTTTCGAGTAAGAAGCCCTGCTGGAGAAGAGTTGCTAGTAGGCCCTGGAGAAGCATTTGAAATTTCGCCTGGTTCTGATGCTTGGGTTGAAGGGCAAGAGCCATGTGTTGCTTTAGACTTTTTAAGTTACAAAGCACATAATGAAATCAAGACATAACAATGACCAGCAATGAGGCCACACCTGCTGCGCAGCTGAGTCTCCTGCGGTAAACTATGCACTACATGTTAATAAAAATTAGGAGAGGAATATGTCAGATTGCATTACAACCTTTTTTGATGCATGGCAAATTGAGGATGCTGAGCTTCGACTTACCAAAATAAATAGTTCTGTGACAGAAGCTATAAAGTACAACGATCCTCGCACGCCCGAAACTGTAAATGGTATCGCAGCATTAAATGCCTATGTAGGCATGTTTAGCGCAAATGCTCCAGGTTGGTCAGCAAAAGTTATTAAAAGTGATACGATCGCCGAAGTCACTCGTGTAACTGTCGCCTTTGGCGGAATGGGGCCAGATGGTTCTGAACAAGTTCAACTCGGTCAGTATTTTGTAGAAAAAGACGGAGATTTAGTATCCCGTATGATTGGGTTCGTTGGTACTGGTGAGCAGAATTAAATTTGGCGTCGCGGGGAATGCATAATAAGTTGCTGCAAACGGAAAATTTACTCACTGCGCTCGCAATTCTCCAGTGAGCAAGGCGTTAGCTGAGTCGTTGGCCCTTATCAGAATTGGTAAAATCTGTGAACGTATCTATTAAATCCAATCGCTTACGCATTCGGCATTTTGAGGCAACCGATATCGAAGACTTTGTTGGCTTCATGATTGATCCTGATTCCACCAAGTTCCTTACATTTGATCAAGCTCAGAAAAGTCGTGAAGGAGCTGAGGAACTGCTACGGTTTACTATTGATTCGTACGCATCCGAATCACCATTAATGGCGTTTGCTATCGAAGATCGCACGAGTGGAAAACTAGTTGGATTTTGCGGGTTGACTCCCCGTGAAGATGGTGATGTTGAAATAATGTATGCAACACTAGAAAGTTTCCGCGGTAACGGATATGCAGTCGAAACAGCTTCCACTCTAGCGCAATATGCCATAGAAGAACTAGGCTTTAGTAGAGTTATAGCCCCTATATCCATGGAGCATGGGGTTTCAAAAGCTGTGGCTGTAAAAGCGGGCTTCCAAAATTCCGGGATTTATAAAAGCCCAGACTCATCTAGAGAGGTGAACATATATGTTTACGTTCAACCTCAAAACTAATAAGGCAAATTACTCGGATGTTAAAACCGCCGCTTCATACGCGCTTTTTAGGCCCATTTCGAATACAGGGACATTTAAATGAACTTAGAATTATTCCTCAACGCATTACCTCAGGTGGCTGCTAGTCCTTACGCATTAATTGGCTATGTCGTGGTGGCTATTGTTTGGGGGATAAGTCTTTGGAAAAATCGCAAATTAAAAATTATCGGGGACCGGCTTGAAAAGCTTCCTGAAAAGGATCGAATCAGAGCTTTAGAGTTGGAGTATCGCCTTCTTCCCAAAGGAGGCCTGGATTCAGAATCATTCCTTAAGTTTAGTAGCAAGCAAAACAACATGTTAATTATTTTGGTGGCTATAGCTGCGACTGTCTTAATTGTCAGCTTGGCAATTTATAAGTCAGTTGAAGATTCCAAACTAGCTTCTGCCGTTGATACTCTAACTGTTGCTTTAAATGTCACGAAATTGGGAAAAGAGTCCGCAGAAAACAATGAATTCGTAAAAGCAGCAGGAATTCTTGAGTCTGTTCTTGAGATACATCCTTCAACAGCCGGCTTTATTAACCTTGGATATGTTTACGAGGAAGTTTCGAATACTGACTCGGCGTTACTGTCTTATGAAAAAGCCCTTTCTTTAGACCCTCAAAACCCTAAGATATTGAACGCTATAGGATACTTGTATAAGGACTTAGGAAAATTTGATGAAGCTAAGGGCGCATTAAACGCTGCTATAGATAATTCTAAGGAGGGTAATGAAATTTGGTTTATGGCCATGGCAAACCTCGGCAATGTCGAGTATGAAATTGGCCGAGAAACAAATGAAGTAGAGGAAAGAAGAGCACGATCAGAGGCGGCTTTAGAAAAATATTTCCTACCTGCTATGAAATATAAGGGTGCTGTAAAGAATAGAGACTTTGTAGCGAAAACGTTAGCAAACATTGGGAATTGCTATAAGGATATTGAAGATTTTGACTCTGCTGAGAGCTATCTGGCGGAAGCACTAAGTATCAAGCGTAAGCTTGCAGCTAGTAGGTCGCTCGCAGATACCTTGGTTAATATGGCAGATCTTTTATTGAAGAGAGGAAAATATTCAGATGCCAAACCATTTTTACTTGAAGCCATCGGAATTTTCTCAGTTACAGGTAATGAGCTTGGCTTAGGGGCAGGGTATTTCAATTTAGGAGATATTCACTGGGCAGCTGGTGAAGATAAAAAAGAAAAAAAGTATTATCAAAGA
>JAKSAW010000586.1 GCA_022361455.1 Pseudomonadales bacterium
GATTGTAAAAGCTATACTATTGCTGTAATAATGTGGGAAAAATAATACCATACTTTTTTAATCCTTGGGCCTTTTTTCAGTACCATTTTAATATTGTATAACAGAGGGTAAATCAGTTGCACACGGCGCACAGAGGGCAAAATGATAGACATTTTAAACAAAGTATCATCGGTTGTTTCCCCCTATGACGGGAAAACACATCTAAGTATCGCTTATAAACAACCGCTGGAAGCAAAGCCTCAGGAAACCCTCCTCGCCTGGGCAACAAAAGTAGATATAACACCACCACCCGGCCTGCCCACCGCAGGTCATTCTGTGTATTCCACCAATGGTGTCGGCTTTCGAAATAAGCTAAAGGCTCGAGTCGTTTATTTGAAACCAAAGCAAGGGCGCCCTGTCGCGCTGGTGCAGTGTGATCTTATTGCCGGTTCGCGAATCGTACATCACAAAGTGGCTGAGATGATTGCAGATAAAACCGACGTCGATTCCCCTGGTCTAGTTATTTGCGCCACCCATACTCATTCTGGGCCGGCAAACTTTATGGGTAATAAGTTCTACAATGATACTGTCGGCAACTCGATGGGCTTTATCGAAAAATATTTTAATTTTCTTTGTGAGCGTCTCTCTTCAGCAGTTATTGATGCCTATGAAAATCGCAAGCCCGCTAAGATTGCTACCGGAACAACAACGGTTACCGGAGTGACAAAAAACAGATCGCTGCCGGCCTTCTTAAAAAATAAAAACATCCAGAATCAAAAAGACGCACCCAATGAATACCAAGCAATTAATCCAGATCTACATATGATTCGAATTGATTGCCAAACAGAAGATGGCTCTTATCTACCGGTAGGTGCGTTCACCAATTTTTCGAATCACCCCAACTCTCGTCCCTCTGAATTAGAAAATTTATACCACGGTGATATCACCGCATTTGCAGAACGCATCCTTGAACAGAATATCAAGAAGCAGTTTAAGCCTGCTTGGGATACCGTACATGCTGCTGCAAACTATACCCATGGTGATTGTAATCCTAACCATAGTGAAACAATCGTAGAAAACTTTGCTGACTTACGAAAGCTCGGCCAGACCATCGCGGATCGTGCCTTTGAATTGTTTTTAACTTTGGGAAAAGAATTAACAACTGAAGCAACCATAGGTTCTCGAGCCAGAGAAATCGATCTGTTAAAAGAGAATGTGGCGGAAAATATACATATCGCCAAAAGACCAGCCATGGGCCTGGCATCCATGGCTGGAGCAAAAGGACGCGGCAGAGGCAGCTTAGTTACCAATGTGCCATTCTTCGCAGCCGGTTATCCTCGTAAAAACTTTAAGGATTCAGACCAAGGTGAAAAACGCGTTGCTTTCGGTGTATTTCAACAGCTACGCTATAAAAAAGAAGATTACCCTCATCATTTCTTCGCTCAAATTATACAAATTAATGATCATGTACTTCTGCCAATGCCTTGGGAAGTGACCGCCGAAAGTGGTAAACGAATAGCGAATCATCTTCAGGAAAAAGCAAAAAGCGCCGGCGCAAGTCAACCACTCAAATTCATTGTCACCAATGTTTCAAATGGATACTTTGGCTATATGACAACGCCTGAAGAATATTCACAGCAATATTATGAAGGTGGTAGTAATCAATATGGTGCGAATACTTGCGACTATATCAAGCTACAACTTGGCCAAGACATCGAGAAGTTTGTTAAAGGCGAAGCGCAACCAAGTCTTGCATCTAGCTACCACGTTTCTTTGCATTCAAAAGATTATTATCCAGAAGACTTAGTGCCAACTGGTAATCGATCTGCTTATACTCAACCAGTTTACCAACCAGCTACTGGACGAGAAGAAGCTTACTGGGAATTTCAGTGGCAAGATGTGCCAGCCAATATGATCGAATTCCACCGTTCACTGGTACGTATCGAAGCTCGTGATAGTAATGATCAATGGGTTCCTTTAGAAATTGACGGCGTACCAGTTGATGATGATGGTATGGATATCTCGGTGAAGCATCTTAACCAGTTCACTGAAACTAATATGGCGCTTTATCAAGTCCGCTGGCATAGCCCTGAACTTGATCAAGGAAAAGAATATCGATTTGCCATATTACCGAGGAACAATTGGGAACAACTGAGTTCACAAAGTTTTAAGGCAACCAATTCAGGCACTCAATACCAATCTAGTCAGCGTATAGCTCAGGGGGAACTCGCTTAAGATTAGCAACTAGGCCCAAGCCCTTTGTGATCGAGCTTTTGACTTTGTCAGGCATCTTGATATAGTTGGAACCCATGAGTTCTGCGGCATGTCGAGATGGATAAATAATGGTGAAGACAATTTTGGTGACAGGGGCCACCGGCGCACAGGGCGGGGCTTTGGTACCCCGCTTAATTGATAAGGGGTTTGCCGTTCGCGCTTTAACCCGTAACCCTGACAAGCAGGCCGGATTAGCACTAAAGCACCTTGGCGCTGAAGTAGTCGCCGGTGATCTAGATGATGAGAGCTCACTAGAAAAAGCCTGCGAGGGTGTATATGGGGTCTTCTCAGTACAGAACTTTTGGGAGAAAGGTGTAGGTCACGACCGTGAGGTTGAACAAGGTTGCAAACTAGCGCGGGCCGCAAAACAAGCCAATGTTCAGCATTTTGTACAAACCTCCGTGGCGAACTGTGACGACGCCAAAGGCGTACTACATTTCGAAAGCAAATATAAAATCGAACGTTATATTGATTCCTTAGAACTACCCCGCACCTTCTTGA
This sequence comes from Pseudomonadales bacterium, assembly GCA_022361455.1. Lineage (GTDB taxonomy): Bacteria > Pseudomonadota > Gammaproteobacteria > Pseudomonadales > Ketobacteraceae. Next base: position 2,755 of record JAKSAW010000586.1, read on the forward strand.
GAGAAGTATTCTTCCTAGAAAACTTTACCCAACCCGTGATGACATCCGGTAACAAAAAATCGATGGATCCTTATTGGGTGCTGCCTTCGATCGTTGGCTTGTTGGATAAAGACATACCTTTCCATATGGTTTCCGTTGAAGACATTGCTTGGTTTGCTGCTGATATTTTTTCACACCCAGAAGAATACTTAGGTAAGGATTTCGATGTCGCCAGCGACGTATTAACCGCGTCTGAAATGAAAGCAATATTTAGAAAAGTAACTGGCCGACGGTTATTACCTGTATCGTCTATGTTAACGCGATTATTCTTAAGGTTTGTAAACCCTGAATCTTTTCGTCAGTTTCGCTGGAACAACAACCGGGGTTGGAAGTTTGATATCGCGCCGCTAAAAGCTCGCAACCCTAATTTAATCAGCCTGGAAAAGTTTTTAACGGATTACTACGCAGCAAAACAATAACAATAGGCGAGCCATTTATGGAAACGGTACAAGTACAACAAGATTTTCCTTTCGAAGCATCTAAAGTTTGGCAGTTAACAGGGGAATTCTCTGGGCTAAAAAACTGGCTACCCGGCGTTTTAGATTGCCAGGTTAGTGGCGAAGGCCCATGCGATAAAGGAGGAAATGCAGAGCGTCGAGTAACTTTGGCTGATAACAGCGTTACCCGAGAATCACTGGAATCCTACGACAATGCTACCCGTTCCTATAGTTATCGCATTTTAGAGGCCAAAGGCTTTAGTGACGATACCACATTCATTGGTAAGTTTAGGGTTGAGAACCTAGATGAGGGAAATTGCCGAGTGGTTTGGCAAGCAGAATTTAGTGTGCCTTCCCTGCTACCTCAGGAACAAGTTGAAAAGCTGCGCAATCGAATCACACAGATGTATCAATTTTTTCTAACGCATCTAGGCACTGTCCTAAAGGAAGCAGAACCGGCCTAACACTTCTTTGATACAAACACTTCAGCTAGGGAAATAGGCAAATGAAAAAAAGAATTAATGTAGAAAAGGAAATTGATCGCCTCGATCCTCAAAAAGATTGCCAGAGAATCGCCTTTTTAACTTCTTTTCTGGAATTTCCTTGGGATATGACTCGTGCATTGGAACTCGCCTTGTTTCGCACGTTTGCAGTACCATCTATTGCCACCCTATTAGACAAGACTCAACAATTCTCAGATGAAACACAAAGGCGCTACGACGATACAGCCATTATCGTTAATGAGATTCTAGTTAACGGCTATAAATCTGAACGAGGCCAAAACTTTATAAAGCGCATGAACAGAATTCATGGGCAGTACGACATTAGTAACGAAGACTTTCTCTACACACTCTCAACCTTCGTTTTCGTCCCAATACGCTGGATCGATCGATTTGGCTGGCGTAAGACTTATGATAATGAGCGCCTCGCCCTATTCCATTTTTGGCGAAAAGTGGGTTTGCTAATGCGCATAAAGGACATCCCTGAAACCTACGAGGCATTCGAACAATTTAGTCTTAGCTACGAAGACAAAATGTTTGCCAACAATGAAGCCACACAGCGAGTCGCTAATCCAACTCGGGATTTGCTATTAAGCTTTTATTTACCCAAACCGCTTTTCACTTATGCCGAACCACTGGTTTATGCACTAATGGATGACAAATTATTGCAGGCTATGGGTTACCCTCAGCCAAGCTCTACCATAAAAGCGTTGGTAGAAGTGCTAATGAGAACAAGGGCTAAAGCACTCCGTATTTTACCCAAAAACAAATCACCAAAGATTGACTCGTTTTCCCAATATAGAACTTATCCTGATGGTTATAGCGTTGAAGAGATTGGGCCCAAATCGATGATTGAAAAGTGGATGTGATAGGTGAGACGGATGGCCATCTATAGCTGAACACTTCAAATAAACTCTATAGTGAATTTTTTGTTTTAGCTGAATGGTTTCTCAAATGCTGTTTCATCAAACTAACCTGACCAGGAAACCTCCAGTCAGCTTGATCGAATTGATTTAATTCAAGCCAATGTATGTTTTTGATTTCCGAAAATGCAGGTCGCATCGAACCATCTAGTAATTGTTCGCCAAATATTTCACAGTCATATACTTGGAAACCCTTCTCTAAGGTTCTGATCTTTCTGCCTGCCGAAACTCTGATACCCGTTTCTTCCCATACCTCCCTTTCGGCAGTGCACTGAGGTGCTTCACCAGAGCTTTTGGTACCACCAGGCAAAGACATTTGCCCAAGATAATCTTCGACGATCAGCAACCGGTTTTGATTTATTACTAAACAGCCGGCGTTAGCCTCAACCTTAAACTCACCTGCATAAGTACACCTCGGTACTTCGCCACAGGAAGTCGATGCGATGATTCCTAAAACAAGCAACGAAGCCAAAGAATTTTTCAAGTTACTTTCATCTCCCAGTTTCTACGATTTAACGATAGAGCATGATAAAGCACTACTGCGAAAAACAAAGCAAATGATCCAAATGAAACCCAAAAGAAATATGAACGACTGACGTTATTGCTTACGCCAGCTATATCGCTCTGCAATCAAATTGGCCACTTTTGAAAAACAACTGGCCAATTTCGATTCGTGATATCAGGCATTCTGAAACTCATATAAAGATTTGAGGAATGCTCATGAAAAGCCCTGAAACCGGTTTCAGCAAAGCCGAACTATCTGAAAGCCCGTATGCCCGTTTCTACAATCCAACTCTTCCCCCTCTACAGGAACAGGTAGTCGAAGCTCTCCTAACCGGTCCTGTAGCTCATGAACTCATGTACCCTGTAGAACGCTCATCAAGCATGCTAGATGATGAACTCTGGCCAGTTGAAAATGGTTATACCGTATCTCCTCTTGGTGCTATTCGAGTGGCCTGCTTGACCAAAATGCCAAAGGTCGCCCCCCATATGTGGGATTGGTGGTTTCACTGGCATAGCAACGAATCCCAACGTTATAGACTTTGGCACCCCAAATCTCACTGCTCAGCGCATTGGCAAGATGGCCGCAATGATTTAACCCATTATGTAGGGCGAACGTCTCTTATTACCGAATTTATGGGTTCAAAAAAGGCGTATGGTGCCATCAGTTTTGTGCCTCCTAGCACCCTAGGATTGAACGAAAAGACACTGGCTGATCGAGGCGAAGTAGCAGTTTGTGCGCGCATCTCTCTTCCAAAAACACCCATCAATGCGGGTTGGCTGTTACATCATATTCGTCCAGTTAAAGGTGGATCCGAGATGCGATCGCGCGTTTGGCTGGGGGGAGAAAACGTTCAATTAGGTTATCGAAAAGGCCCCATCTTCAAAGCTATTAATCTAATCATGGGGCAGTTCAGCCGCTTAATGACTCCGATGCCGTCAGACTTATTAGTACACAACGCGCAGGAGATGTCTCACTTAGCGAGCTTTTTACCTGAACTCTATAAAGAGTTTCATGTTAGTACTGACAAAGATTCTCAAAGTACAAACCAAGCTCCCATTAAAGCTGTAGAAGGAGCAGTTGTATGAAACGTCCTAAGGGCAAAGGCTCAACCTACGAACGCGGCACACCTGGATTCGATGACAAAGTATTAGCAACTAGCTTTAACCGTCGTGACCCTGGGCAGAGGCCTAGTGTATTAATCGAAGCCAACGACGTTTTAGATGTTATTAATGCGGTTAAACGAGCCAAACGCGAAAACTTAAAGATCAGCATCGTGTCCGGCGGGCATAGCTGGTCACAAAATCATTTAAGGGAAGGATGTCTACTACTAAGCATGGCCCGCTTTAATGCGATCAATATCGATGCGGAAAAAAGCCAGGCGATAGTTGGGCCCGGTTGTTGGGGAATAGATTTAGATCGCGCTCTTAAAAAGCATGACCTATTTTTTCCCATAGCTCACGTTCCCGATGTCTGCATGGGTGGTTTTTTACTGCAGGGTGGTTTTGGTTGGGGGTCAACTTTTTTAGGTAATGCCTGCGAAAGTGTTATTGGCATCGATGTGGTACTCGCAGACGGATCGCTTGTACATGCCTCAGAAAATGAAAACTCTGACCTGTTTTGGTCTGCACGGGGATCTGGACCAGGATTTTTCGGCGTCGTTGTTCGCTATCACTTAAAGCTTCATCCTCGCCCTAAGTTTCAGGGTATGCAGTTACAAGTTTTTAGAATGAAGCATATGGAAGAGGTTTACCACTGGGCTGACCACATCGGGAAGGACGTGCCTTCTTCCGTTGAATTTCAATTTGTGATGACACCAAAAGCCATGGGAATTTTTTCACCAGGCATTGAAGTGTTCGCGCCAGTGCTGACAAATAGTTACAAGGAAGCGAGAGAAGCAGTTTCATTTATTACCAAAGGTCCACTGCGTAAAAAAGCCAGCTTAACGCCTCCATTGATTCCTATATCCACCACGAATATGGGCATTGTTGCAAACATCACTCACTTTCCTGCTTCTGCTAAATGGTGCACCGACAATATGTGGAGCAATGCACCTGTTGAAGATTTAATGCCCGGCTTAAAACGCATTGCAGAAACCATGCCCCCAGCTCCAAGCCATTCGCTTTGGTTGAATTGGCCATCGCGAGCAGGCAAACGCCCCGACATGGCACTGAATTTAGATGCTAAACGTTACATCGCCGTTTATGGCGAATGGTTCGATGACGCAGACGATGCCAAATATGCCAATTGGGCGACAGAACGCATGTCTGAACTAAGTCATCTAAGCGATGGCGTTCAACTGGCGGATGAAAACCTCGGGAAACGACCTGCCAGATTTACCACCGATGCCAACATGATCCGTTTGGATAACGCACGCGCCAAATATGATCCCGAGAACTTATTTAATAGCTGGGCGGGGCGATTGAAGCCACCCAGTATCAAGCAACCAGTGAAGCAAAAGCCCAAACTTTTTGAAAATGTATAGATCTTTAGGAAGAAACCATTTCAGAAATCATTCGCGGTGATGGGGTAACTCTTCCCAATAGACTTGTTAAATCAGCCATGAATAAGCAACTGGGAAATAAAAAGCATGACAGCTGTAAAATGGCTTAGCGCCGTTCCCATTCTCTTTTGGTCGCTCTTGGTATTTGGACAAGGCACTCAGAATATTACCATTGGCAACCCAAAAGCGCTGGCACTAGGAAATGCGGTCACCGCAGATCCACCCGGAATTGATTCCATTCATTTCAATCCCGCGGGGTTAGCAAAATTGACTGGACATCAGCGAAATCTAAAGCTGATGGTCGCGGGAATATCGCTAACCAGTGAAACCGGAGATCAACATCACTCACCGGAAGTGAAAACGGCGTATGAACAAGTTAACCCAGGCGCAACTTTTCCTATTGATGATCAAGCAAATCAAAAAGCGACCACAAGTAATCCCATGGTTATGCTACCTTTCGCTGGACTAACGAACACACCCATTATGATTGCACCGATAGGCGGTGCTTCATTTCAAGATCCGCATCAGCGTTGGACCATAGCCACCATGGCTTATACCCCTCAGGCGTTTGGTTTTAAGCGAGACAGAGATAATGATCCCGGCGCTTACCAAGGTTATGAAATGGGGCTGTCACGAATAACTTACTTGTCCCCTTCAATTGGATTACAGCTCACTGATAATCTAGCCATTGGCGCGAGCTTAGGACTCTCTTGGCATGGCTTTGGTACTAAAACTAAATTTCGTTCACCAGAACAAACACTGATCTTTATTGGCGGATCTTTGGATCAACTTCAAGATGAAGATCAAACCACTTCATTTGGTGGTGCTTTCGATAACGTCGGTGATCTGACATTAGAATTAGAAGATACTCTTTCACCCAGTTTCAACTTTGGGTTACTTTGGGAACCCTATCCTTGGTTGGCTTTAGGACTAGTCTACCAATCTGAAGCCACTGCAAAAATGAAGGGCAGCTATCGTATGGAATATACCGATAGCTTCCAAGCAACCGCAAAACAACTGCAACCCCTCTCCCCCATATTCAGCGTTATTGGCGGAGCTGAGTTTAACGCTCAATCTGTAGAAAAGGGCCATGCAGAAATGGAAATGGTGTTGCCGCAACATATCGCAATAGGCACATCCATCCAACTTTTACCCGATTTAAAAGTCAATATTGATATCAAATGGACTGAATACAGTTCTTGGGAAAATTTTACGATAACATTTGATCAAAACCTAGATTTCCTAAACTTGGGGAGCGTTATAAGCCATCTAGCATCAGATTATGGCGTTGAAGACAATGTCGATCCCGATGAGCTTCGCATGCCAAGACAATATCAAGACGTTCTGTCCTGGGCTATTGGAATTGAATACCAGTGGGATAATCGAACGACTATAAGGGTTGGCTATGAGCCTCGCGGTAGCGCAGTACCCGATGACAGAGTAGATTTTTTAGTCCCCATTGCAGATGCAACCTTGTACGGCTTAGGGATGGGTTACCAAATCGATCGTTTCAGTAGCTTCGATATCGGGGTTGGTTATCTTTCCTCGGAATTCGAAGCCGATATTGAAACCACTTTAGATAGCAATGGGAATATTGAATCCATTGAGGGGGAATCAAAAAACGCTAACGACACTACTCCAGGGCAAGTGGTTTACAACCCCTACGCGTATTTGCCCATTAAGGGATCAACCGAAGCATTCCTATTTTCGGTTGCTTATCAACAAGCATTTTAATTGAGACCGTGCCAATGGCTGCTGCATATAAACTAGGCTACAATCCTTACCAAGTTCAACACCTCTTGGGTTCTTTACAGTCTCACATTCTATGGAATACGAAGCCTTTGATATGCCAATACGCTATCTTGCATCTGTCGTTGACACGGCAAGCGAGCATGGCATTGATCTAAATACGTTTTTAAAAACCCAGGGACTAGAAAAAGAATCCCTAACTTTACCTGAAGCTACTGTCAAAGCGGATATTTACTTTAAGGCGATCGCACTTTGCCAGAAGCAATATAAAGACGAAACCCCCTTCAGCCTGGAAGTAGTTCGCCATACAACACTCACCAATCATGGTTTACTCAGTCTAGCAGGTATGTGTGCACCCAATTATCGCGCATCATTAGAGTTAATACAGGATTACTCAAATCTTATTCTTCCCGCGATTTCGTTTTCCTTACATGCCGATCAAAAAAATCCCTTCGTTCGTATTCAATCATCTTTCAATGTGCCCGACATTATCGATACCTTAATGGAAATTATTCTAGGCTTTTTTTACGCTGGAAAAATTCTCACTGGAATCCCACCAAGGCAAGTTACCCTAGCCCATACACCCGCATCACCGATTAAATATTATGAAGACTTCTGGGACTGCCCTGTATTGATCAACCAACCACACTACGAACTACATATTGAGTCACACATTCTGGATACGGTACCCCCAACAGTAAACCCAGAGAATTTCGCGCTATTAAAGCGTCAATTACAGGAACAATTTGACTCCGACACAAAGATTTCAAAGCTACGATTACAAATTGAAAAACGCCTGCTCGCCACAGAGAATGGTGATTTTCAGACTCTAGAACAAATGGCTGATGATCTACACATTTCACCCAGAACCCTAAGGCGAAAGCTTGAGAAGGAAAACTGTACCTACAAGCAATTGGTGAATGGCATTAAGGAACGAATGGCCAAGCAACAGCTTAAGAAGCCTGACATTCCTATTGGGAAAGTTGCAAGTCACCTGGGTTTTTCAACTATAGCGAGTTTTTCACGGGCCTTTAAATCTTGGACAGGCCAATCACCGCAGGAATTTCGGCAAAAAGGCTAGTAACTAAGAAATTTACTTACCAACAGTTACTTTTAGCGGCTTTTGCTCAACTTCCTTTTCTTCTGTCTGCCAAGAAATGCGAATATCTATTCGATCACGCTGATCATCATGGCGGGCCTTTACCATTAAATTAAGCAAACCTTTTGGCTCTAGCACAATCTCACCGTCCTCATCGCTCAGCGTAATGGAACCACTGGCAATGCCTTTGGTGATAGACTTGAGAATATCTTGAATACTCTTCGCATCCTGTAAAGATTCGTGTCGAAAGTTTTGTTTGCTATCGGCCATGGGGTCTCGTCTTAAAAGGTCTCAGGTTGGAATACCTTAGCATAAGGATAGTCGTTACTAATGCCAATTACCTGGCCATTGGGGTTAATAATAGTAACGCCCATGCCAACCCCAGTTAGACCTTCTTTAATGCGGGAATTTCGATCCAGGGTAATATCGCTTTCGATATGGATCATACCTTGACGCAACATAATGCGTTGACCAGTGGTACGATTACGGTGGCCATGCACAATGGCATGAATACCATTGTCATATGCGAGATTGACACCATGAGTGGTAAGCGGCATATCCACATCACGATATTTAGTGCGCATGGTATTGGCCAATGGGCCAAAATAAAATTCAAATAAGTGATGCTTGATTTGCTTGCGAAACATTTTATTTAAATGCCCCACCCCTTCTTCTTCAATCACATTGATAATACGATCATCAAGCCCTGCATGAATAAATAGAAAGGAGCCTGCTTTATAAGTGAGTTGCATTTCATTAAAGAACCAGCCGAATTCGCCGTTTGGATCTAAGAAAAGATCACAACACTTTAATGCAGTGGCGTATACATGGCGAAGGCTAAGGCCGGCTTCGTTACAAGCAGCCTCAAATACATCGATCTTTTTTCGCATGCGGTTGAGCTCACGATCAATGCTCTGTTGCGGCATTAGCCATTCCGCTTCTTTTGGAAAAGCTTTGAACCAATTATGAGAAGGAAACAACTTACGGCGGCAATCTTTAAGGCTTGGAATCCCTTTAAGCACATCCTTATCTTTTAAGTAAAGCTCATACACTTCTTTGAGCAGCGGCACCACTTTTGGCCCCATGCGCACAAACAAATGCTCGGTGGTGGGATCTCTGTCCATGGTAAATGCGCGCAGCCCCATCAACAATCTCATATCGTGATTACCGGCGAGCAATTTCACCTTGGCCCCTATATCCATTAAATTCCGCACACTGCGCAACAGCTGTAAATTACTTGGGCCTTTATCTAAGCAATCGCCACCAATAATGAACACACCTTTGCGGCCTTGCTTGGTGAGTTTAATTTGATGATCCTTTTTACCGATTTTGGAAACACCTCCAGAAGCCACTAAGGATGCAATAAAGGCTTCTGAATCCGCATGGGGATCGGCAAGAAAAAAAACGGGGTGCTTAGGCCAACGCCAGGGCTTGTGAGATATTGCTTTATGCAGGACTTCCTTGAGTGCATGATGATTTGCACGATCTTTGGATACCGAGCCCGGGCCGCCCAACAACCAAGGCTCTGCTTTTTTAGGCATGCCTTCAGTAATCCAGTGCTGGTTCTGAAGCGCTTTTCCATGGAGTTTTGGTAGATCAATGTCTATCGCGTGCATGCGTTGCCCTAAATCATTTTTGTGACGATATAGGATTATTTATATTACAAATTTATTGCACAAAGATGACAAGCGCTTAGTCAGTGTACTGAGTATGCTTACTCCGCACTTTCCACTCACCGGCCACATGACTCCATTGGCCGTCCTCTCCAAGTTCTAGAAACACTGGACGAGCATGATACATGCTTAACTGTGCCACCCGCTCCAGATCTAATATTCCCATGTGATGGGCCGCGTGACGGAACGCAGCCCCATGCCCTACCACAAGTTTCAAAGTGTCTGCTTGGACATCAGCTTTTAAATCATTGGCTTGCTTAACAAGGTGTTTTGCTACACGTTCACCAGCTTCCAACAACGACTCAGCACCCTGTAAAGGCAATTTAAAGTGACTATTGGATTTCC
>JAKSAW010000280.1 GCA_022361455.1 Pseudomonadales bacterium
ACCGTAGATCAGCGCAACCACGCAAGCAGCGCCCATGGCCGTTGTCACCGGCACGCGCAGCGCGAACAACGTTATAAACACCGAGAAAAGCACGATGGTCGTCACGGAGCGTCTTCCGTCCCTGCAACGATCTGCTCCTCACCCGGCGGGATATCGGCGTCCCGCCGCCACGCCAGCAGTTCGGCCAGCGCGTAGTAGATGGAGGAAAGCAGAATAGACGCCGCGCCGATGATCAGCGGCACTGTGAAATAGAATTTGGGCCACTCAAGCAGATAGCTGCGGGCAATGATCTGCCGGGGATAGGTGAGCATGCCCTGAGCCGCGACGACAGCGGCGAACAGAGCGATCACCAGCCATCCCCCGATAGTGGCGATGCGCCTCGCCCGGCCCGGCAGACGGTCGTATAGACCGTCGACGGCGATGAACGTTTTCGTTGCGTACATCGCAGCGGCGCCGATGAACGCAACGACCTTCATCAACAGAAGCGAGACCTCCTCCGCCCAAAGGATCGACACGGAAGGAAGTTGACGGGCGACCAGCGTCGCCAGGGTAAGGAGGCAGATCGTGGCGAGCGCGGTGACGCTCGCCACGATCTCGATATGTGTCAGCCACGCGAGCAGCCAGCGAAACTGCTTCATGAACCTTGAGATCGCCGACAGCACGTCGTCGGCTACTGGATCGCGGAGATCGTCTCGACGATCCCGGCGGGAATCTCACCCTCCGTCTCGAAAGTGGCGTAGGCTGGACGGATCTTGTCCTGCCAGGGAGCGAGCGGCGGTTCGATGATGCTGACACCGTCTTCGTTCTTGACCGTCTCCTCGAACTCGCTCTGCATCGATGCGGTGAACGCGGAGAACCATTCACCGGCTTCGAACGCCGCTTCCTGAAGGATGGCGATCTGCTCATCGCTCAAGCGATCCGCCGTGTGCTGACTGATGAGCGGCGCGTAGACCTGGAAGTATTCCTTGGTGATGGTGATGTATTTAGCGACTTCGGTCTGACGCATCGCATGGTGGGCCTCGACGCGCGCCGTGATGCAGTCGACGGTGCCGGTGGCAAGCGCCGTATAGGTTGCAGCCCAGGGAATGATCTGGATGTCGGCGCCAAGCGTTTCCCATGACAGGACCGGAATACGTGATTGGAACATCCTGAGCTTCATGCCGTTGAGATCTGCGGGAGAGAACACGGGCTCCTTGCACAACAATGTCCGGTCGAGCTTCTGGTCCCAGGT
>JAKSAW010000509.1 GCA_022361455.1 Pseudomonadales bacterium
AGACCACTGCCAAGCAAGAGAACTTTTGGACCTACATCGTGATAAAATGATTTATAGTCGCCTTTAAACTCTTCAATGAATTGATTTTCTAGCTTGGACCCCGAATGCACCTCTTGAAGCAACACAACATCAGCATCGGCATCGTGGATCACTTTGAAAATATCATCGATGCGCTCTTGAATCCCTGGGCGTTGCTCCTTATCTGCATGAAAAGCTGGCATACCAAGCACATTGTATGAAAGAATCGAAACCTCATCTGCTACCTCTTTAGCATCACAGTCCGATTCAGTTTCTACAAACCCACCCTCTGACATCGACCAGATCGAAATTAGACGAAACGGAAGCGCTAAAACAGCTCCTCCCACCATTTTTGGTAGGTTTAGGATCATCGAGATGAGGTACTGAATCCATGACTTCCCATCAAAAACGTCTTCATAGAAAGATCGTCTTAAATACTCCTCGACCCATTTTGAATGATCGTAAATATATCCAGTATTTGTTCTCATAATACCGATATTTTAAAATATTTACTATTATATGTAAATTAGTAATCTTTTTTTGAAATTATTGAGATTCAGATTCTTGAGCTGATTTTTCAGCTTCCCGCTCACCTGTCAGCTCTACAAAGCTGTTATTCAGTGACTTAAGAGAAAATAGCCAGACCATGACGATCAAGACAATCACAGGCAGAATGATATTGGTCACACCAAGCACTGACCCCATCCCAAAGAACTCAATTAGAAGGGCTTGTGTCCAAGACGAACCCGCTTTCCCAAAGCGAGATCCCACGACATCGATCGCCGCTTTTCCTTTGATTTTCGCCTCAGGATCGAGCGGAATAAAAGACATTTCCTTTGTCGGATCAAAGAAAGCGTATTTGACGGTTTTACTGGTGATATTTTGTATAAGCCCCAGAATCACAATGAAATAGAGTGGTGTCATCCCAAAAAGGGCCGCTATAGGCGATAAATTGTCCCTAAACAGGTAGGCCGAGAGGAAAAGTACA
>JAKSAW010000474.1 GCA_022361455.1 Pseudomonadales bacterium
CTACCTGCCCAAAGGGCTTTATCCTTTTAACTCAATTAACTTCCACAATTTGGTGCCAACTTGTCACGAGTGTAATAGCACCTACAAATTGAGCAAAGATCCTAGTCACGGCATTGGTGGTAGGCGAAAAGCTTTTTACCCTTATGCAGCTAATAATTCCATTAATGTTGAAGTGGATTTAGAGCATTCAGATTTCACTAAAATTTTGCCGGAAGATATATCATTGCAATTTGGGCCGGAAGAAGTCGGTGAAAAAATTCAAACCTGGAAAGATGTCTACGGTATCGAGGAACGATATAAGGCGAAACTCTGTAGCGAAAATGATGGAAAGTATTGGCTAACACAGGTCCTTGATGAATGGAAAGAAGACGGACGTAGTCCTGAAGAATTTCTATCCACCTTGGCGCGTCAGGCAAGAAGTAGACCATACGCCGAATGCAACTTTCTTAAGAAACCGTTTTTATATGCTTGTCAGAAGGTTGGAGTGTTTTGAATGACTGTTAGGCGGTAAAAAGCCCTCAAATCTACTCACCAGCATCAAATAGGTCACCACTACTTAAAACTGTAAATCCATAAACGTTAATCAAATGAGCTGATCGAGGAGAAACATTTAAATCTCCATGACACTCCACAATCCCATTTTCACCATGAGCTTGATGTGCTTTCCAGTATTCATCTGTAGGTAGCCCAAACGTTACGTGCTTTTCTTTGCCATTAACTAAACTGGCAACTGTTACAGTACCGATCCTTTCATTTTCCTCGTGTTTTAATCCTGTTACTTGTCCAGATGCAGTGTAATTACGAATCGTATATTTTTCCTTGTAGTAATCTGATGCTCTTTTCAGATACTCAACAATGTTGGAACTGAATGAAGGTTGTAAAGGTATGTCTAAGTATTCATTGTCTGTTCGTGATAATGATATTGTGATGTTGACGTCTCTTGCTTGGCTTTCGCCTGTTAACCCTACAAGCGCATCACACAAGTTTGCACTTACACCTTGTTCAACTGCTCTTTCGAAAACCTGTTCGTCATGTGTGCTCTTATAAGATTCAATAGACTTATCAATGGCGGTTAAGCTACGTGAAAGGGTATGTGTAACTGTTCTGGTTAAAGATACCTCATTAAGGTCTTCCTGCTTTTCAGAAGATCTTTCCACCGGAATGATAAGGTTTACAACATAGCTGCCAATCTCTGTTTGACCTAGACGAAACTTGTCAATGAAATCGGTTATTTCTTGTGACACGCCACCGCTGAAATATCTACGCTTACTAAATGTTGATCTTGTAACCGAGGTTAACAGTTCTTTCGCCTTTTCTACCAATAACACTCCATCGCTTAACGGTATTGAGCCGTTTTCTACATCAGTATGCACGACACGAATTTTGATAACGTCTGCATGAAAATTTATTAGATCATGCAGGATTTCCTGGATCGAACGATTTTCAAATTTTGAAAGTGTGTTAACTAGATCAAATGTTCGTTGAATGTAATCTTTTAAATCGTATTTAAGCGGCTGAATTATTTCGAATTCATAATGCTCTTCTTCGGCACGGTGCCAAACGGATGCAAATTCACCAATGGAGCCATCCTCTCTCCAGCCATGAGCAGTCAAGTAAGCTAGCATTTGATTTGGGCGCAGAGACTTAAGTGTTTCTAAAAGAGAGTTATCAATCATATGAACTCTCCTTTGCTGGCCATATCCATAAAAGATAATAGCGTGTCGGTATTTACCCTTTGTGATGTAGGTATCTCTACTCGGATCTTAGAAGCGTTTGAAGTTTCTGGACTAAAACGGAGTGAACTCCAATAAAAGCTATTTTGAAGAGTCAGATTGTCTTTGCCGATTTCGGCCCATTCTGAGGGGTCTTCAGGAACGATCAATACCATGAGGTATCTGGTATTTCCTACGTTCTCGCCCCGCAGATCATTGTAGTTCTTTAGTTTTAGATCAAATTTTAGCTTGTCACCCTCAATAATATCTTGAGATGTGCATTTTAATTGAATATCAATTTGAGGGCTTCGAATAGTGCCAGTGTAACCCTTGCCCATCAAAGAAATGTCGATGCTATCGTCATCTACAGCTGGAAACTGATGGTTTAAACCAGCTTGAGCGGCCATCGCTGTCAGGTAAGCAATACTGAACAATTCCTTTCGTTTTGATATGTCCATTCTTCTCGGAAAGCCATGCAATATTGGTATCAGAAGGAAGGTTATTATCATCATAATTGATCAGTATATCCAGGTTTAAAAATGCACTGTATATACGTATAGCATAGCAGGGTCTTAGTGGCGCTATCGTGCGTTTTGTAAGCTATCGGTCTACTTTTTTGACTGAGCAAGGCCCCCGAAGGGTCGTTTGGGAGCTCAGATTTGGCGGAGATGGGTTTTATAGATAAATTACCAACGTTTATAAACTTTTCCTGCAAACTGGTTTATAAAGTATTGGTAAAATGGAGGGCGTTATGGGGGCTGTTGCCAGTTATTTTTATAACCTTTTCCTACAATCGACACCACTTGAGAATTAGGGCATAAATTTGAACACATGGAAAAAAGATTGAACGTAACAAAGTAAAACGGGAAAAAGTCTGAACACACCGGATTAGAGCGGACACCGGTGATGATTGAGGCTGAATATTCAAGGGGAGCCCAAATATTGACCACGAACCGAATGGCGTATGTCTGCGCTGATTATCAGGAGCACTTTTCCCCCGAAGTCACTCGCCTTTTGGCGCGGCTAAACGCGTATGGCTACAACCTGGAGGCCGGCGGCTGTCGCAAGGTGGTTCTACGAGATGACGTTATTGTTGGCGCCTTTCACTATGGCGAAAGTTACTTCAATCAAGAATCTGTCTTCAGACTACATTGGCTGGTAGCTGATGAGGATGGGAATGGCGTTGGAGAATTTATTCTTCGCTACGTTGAATGCGCGGCCAAGCCACACCGGTATGTCTATGCGTCCTATAGCCTAGATAACGATAGATCCGCGAGATTCTTCGATCGTCATCATTTCATAAGAGTTGGGGATACGACTAACAATGAAACAGATTCAAGAAAGCGATTGGATGCTCCATCTATCGTGCGCACTGTGTAAAACCGGAAGGGCACGAAGAAACACACTAAACCGCTCGCCTACTAAACTTAACTCTAAAATTGTCGCTCACAAATGCCACCGGAGAAAACTTCTTCTTTAATTTGTTGAGCGGCACCACAGTTTCAAAATTCGTATAACGTAATATCGACGCAAAATTTACCATCAGTTGTTGCTCAGCTAGTGTTGCTGCAACACAAGTATGCGGTCCCCGACCAAAGGGCGCGTACACATGTCGTTGGCGATGTTCATTGCGTGGCTCTCGATAACGCTCAATATCAAACTTTTCTGGCTCTGGAAAATAGCGTTCATCCATATGGGTAGCCGTCGTAAAGATCATTAGCTCGTCGCCTTTGCGAATGCGATAACCCCCATACTCAAAGTCTTCCGCTGCGTTTCTATTTAAAGCGAACCCAGTTGGGTGCAGCCGCATGCATTCATAAATAAAGCCGCGTAAGTTCTCCATGGATTCAAGCGTTTCGTAATCTGGAGTTCCGTTGGCATAGGCGGCGTCAACTTCTTCGCGTAAACGAGGAAGTAATTCTGGATGGCTTAGTAACTCGTAGAGAATAAATGAATGGGTACCGCCAGCGGTATCCACACCTCCTACGTAGGGCAACATCATATGTGCTTCTAGGTCTCCTTCAGAAAACCACTCGGGTTTTTCTTTACGGCCTTCGATGACTTTGGCGGTATAGGATTCAAAAGATGTGTTTTGTTGAGCGCGATTATGGATGGCTAACTTGTCTCGAAAAGCATCTGATATTTTTTTCGCACGTAGATAAAAAGGATTCAGCATGGCTATCTTCGGCCAGCGCTTAAACATATATACGTTCACGATGGTGTTTTGCGAAAACATAAAGGCGTTGGTTTCATCCAGCGTGGCCTCAACACCCTGCATGACATAGCCAACTTGATTGGACATTAGATTTTTAATCCAAGGATTCACGTCAACCACAGCATCATCAAAGCCTTGAACCTGGCGATCAATGATCTCATGCATCATTGGGATTCGCTCCGCTAATGAGTTTTTGGCAAAGTATGGCTTCAATAATTTTCGTTGATAAGCGTGACAATCACCGTCCACACCAATAAGCAAATGTGGGCAGTTTGCTTTTTCGGTAAATGCCCGCCAGTTGATTTCACTGGTAAACAACTCGCGTTTTTCCACGCCCATATATTTGTTGGCTTCGATGCCCGCTAATACCGTTAGCTCCCTGTTAAGCGCGCGTATGCGAAAGGCATCGCCGAGCTCGTCGTACTGATCGCGAACAAACTTTGCTGGATTACGCACGATAGGCAGCAGGCTATGCAATATCGGCAGACCTTTTACCAAGGGAGGTCTAGGAAGCTCGGAAACCGCAGTAGTCATAGAGGTGGAATTCAATGGCTGGACTCTTGGTTATTTTAGTTGAAGTACAAAGAGTTATTGATCAAATATAGCCGGAAGATGGGAGGGCAACTATCCTAGATTAGGTCATGTTTCTTGGAGTTTAGGCCAGGCTCGGCGTCGATTCGTGCCCCTCATTACAAAACCTTACCCACAGATACAAACCCCTCCAGAATCTCATACGTTTGTTCAATATGTGAACTGGATCACGCTGGTATGATGTTGCACATTATTTAAACATCTACCAGATTACTTCGGGGTTAGCATGTCAGCAGTCGCAAAGTTCGTAAGTGCCACCATTCTAGGAGCTGTTCTAAGCACAGCTGCTCAAGCTAACCTTATCGAGAATGGCGGATTCGAGGACATCGGCAATAGCGTTGCTATTGGCGGCTATGGGTCTTCTTCCACTTGGCAGATTTACTCTTCGATCCCTGACTGGGATGCTTCCCAAAACATGGAAATCTGGACCAATAACTTCATTGTGCCTGCCTACGAAGGCAACAATGTCCTAGAGCTAAACGCCCATCCAGGCACAGCTAATGGTGTTTTCTCCATCTATCAAACCTTTGCAACAACCGTTGGCCAGGAATACGAGTTAACTTTTGCAGGCCGTAAGCGTCAGGCGAACTCAGACGAAGCATTTATGGTGTCTGTGGCTGATCTTACAGATAGCATTTACAACCAGGCCTGGGGTACTTGGACCGAATATAGCTATAACTTTACAGCCACTTCGGAGCTTTCCACGTTAACCTTCACCTCACTCGATGGTGGCAGGGACACAACTGGCAACATCTTTGATGCTGTCAGTGTTCAAGAGGTGCCCGAGCCTGAAACGGTTGCTATGTTTTGCTTAGGCTTAATCGGCTTAGGTGTTCAACGAAGGCTTACTAAGTAACGCACATACGAATGCTAGAAAGGCAGCTTAAGGCTGCCTTTTTTATTTGTACCTTTCCGAATTAATTCTCCAGTGTTTCCTCTTCCTGTTTGAGCCTTAAAGTCCGGTATTAATAATCTTTAGATTAATCATCTGTAGGCCTCTTGTAAGTTTTTGAGACGATAGTCACAGTTTTTGGTTTAACCAATTGAGGCGGCATTCTGCTCAAATTAAGATCATTCTGTTCGAATAAGAATTAAACCGAACATATAAAAACAAAATTAGTTTCGCTTTTTACTTTTTTACAAGGTTGTTAGATATGAAAAATGCAGCACTGGGTGGAATGCTGTGCTTGGCCACGTATGCCGTTTCGCCTTTAGCGCAAGCTATGTCCTGGGGAGATGCACCGCAAACGGATCGCATCATTGTTAAATATAAAGAAACCGCTAATGCAGCCGCGTTACCTTTAATGGTTCGCACGCAAATTGCCAATCAGCGTGCGCAACGAATTAGCGCTGCAGCTAATCAGCAAGCGCAAGTCGTTAGCATCACAACGAACAATGCTTTTGTATACCAGCTAGATAGTGCTTCGGACATTGATGATGTGGAATCTTTGGCTGACGATATCGCTAGTAACAGCGATGTTGAATATGCGGAACCCGACTACATCATGTACCCGAAAGCGGTTCCTAATGATCCAAGTTATAACCAGCAATGGCATTATTATGAACAAGCCGGTGGATTGAATTTAGAAGCTGCGTGGGACATTACCACCGGTTCTGACGATGTCGTTGTTGCGATCATAGATACCGGTGTTCGCAATCACGTGGATCTTAGAAGTAACCTTTTACCTGGTTACGATTTTATTTCGAATGCTAGCAGCTCAAATGATGGCGATGGTCGTGACTCTGATGCGTCCGATGCCGGCGATGCGATGACTGCTGGCGAATGTGGTGGTGGATATCCGCCTCAAGATACGCCTTCTTCTTGGCATGGTACTCACGTTGCGGGAACCGTTGCTGCAGTGGGTAATAATGGCATCGGTGTAACCGGTGTTGCTTGGAATGCCAAAGTTCTTCCTATTCGTGTATTAGGAAAATGTGGGGGTTATACCTCGGATATTGTTGATGGTATGCGTTGGTCTGTTGGTCTTTCAGTTACTGGTATTCCAAATAATCCTTACCCTGCGCAAGTATTGAATATGAGTTTGGGTGGCACTGCGCCTTGTACTAACACTTATCAATATGCGATTAACGATGTTGTGAATACCGGCGCGACCATTGTAGTTGCTGCGGGTAATGAGAGTCAAAACGCATCGAACTCTTCACCTGCTAACTGTAGCAATGTGGTAACGGTTGCAGCTACCGATCGCAATGGTGGTTTAGCTTACTACTCTAACTTTGGTAGCACTGTCGATGTTTCCGCACCTGGTGGTGAAATGTCGCAATGGAGTTCTGCTAACGCAATTCTATCTACCTATAACTCCGGCCAACGTTACCCTGGTAGTGATTCCTATGATTACAGCCAAGGAACCAGTATGGCGACTCCCCATGTTGCGGGTGTTGCTGCGCTCATGTATGCAGTTAATGGCGATGTGAGTGCCGCGGAAGTAGAAAGCGCTTTGAAAGAAAGTGCGCGCTCATTTCCTAATGTGAGTGGTGATGACCAATGTACAACAAGCCAGTGTGGGTCTGGTATTGTTGATGCCGAAGCTGCGTTAATAGCGGTTGGTGGTGACTCTGATGATGACGATGATTCAGGTAGTTCTGAAGTCGTTGAATTAGAAAATGGCAAAGCGCTTAGCAGCCTTGCAGATAGTCAATATGGCTTGAGCTTCTTTAAGTTGGAAGTGCCAGAAGGCGCAACCAATTTGAGTTTCGTTATTTCTGGTGGATCTGGTGATGCAGATATTTATGTGCGTGCTGGTGACTTACCAACTGTTGATACTTACGATCACCGTCCTTACAAGAATGGTAATGCTGAAACCGTTTCTATTAGTGAGCCTAGCGCTGGAACTTATTTTGTAATGCTACGCGGTTACTACGCTTACAATGGATTAAGTTTGGTTGCATCTTACGATGAGCCGGTTGTTGAAGAACCAAGCTTTTTTGAAAATAAATCCAATGTCAGTATTCCAGATAACAACTCCTCAGGTGCGTCTAGCGTGATTGATGTGACTCGAAGTGGTTATGCTGGAAGTATCAGTGTTTCTATCGATATTCGTCATACCTATCGCGGTGATCTTACTGTTAAGTTGTATGCGCCTAATGGTGCCAATGCAACGTTGGTATCGACATCTTCTGATTCTAGCGATAACGTAATCCAAACTTATCGCTTTAATGCAGCATCAATCCCTGCTCAAGGTCAATGGCGCTTACATGCTGCTGATTCTGCGTGGAGAGATGTAGGTTATATCAATGAATGGAGCATTACTTTTGAATAGCGCTTAGCGCATATTTAAAATGTATCGCTTTGAATAAAATAGCCGCGGCATTTGTCGCGGCTATTTATTATCTATCACATATTGTATAAATCAGAGGTCTTCAAACTTAAGCCCATGTTTTCCTAGCATCGCTATCACTCGGGCGCCATCGTTGGGCTTTTTCCTTGCTAACCTTGAAACACTATAGAGTGTTCGCCCGGCTTCAGCTGCGCTACCTGAATTTAGGCAGACGGAAATAGTAATAGCTAACTCATGTCGTTCCATTAGGTCCATGTTGTCCATTTGCTTTGGGGATAGATAGCTTGGCAATAGTGATAGGTGGTTATTAGTTTTATTATCATCTGGTTGCCAAAGATATCTAAGTGTGTCGATTTCTTCGGCTACTGTTTCATTGTCTATCTGAGC
>JAKSAW010000255.1 GCA_022361455.1 Pseudomonadales bacterium
AGCGGATCATTTGCATCCAGACTACGCGCTTCATGCTGCACCTTCTTTCTTTGCGAGCGTCTTGAATGAGCTTTGGCTCTATGCCAAGGATGGGGAGGGGCATGACGCCAGTCTGAATTTTAAGCGCAAGCCGTTTGGCTGTGTTGAGTTTGTAGCCGGTGGAAGCGTCGCTTTGCCTCCAAGTGTAGAAACTCTGTTGGCCTATGATCTTGAGCTGAGGTTTCGGGTATACACATCAATAGCCCGAAACCGGTCTTCTACAAACGAGGCCGCGGTGGGCACGGTTGTTACTGTTGGCATGACTATGCCAAATGACGGAAGGCCCTGCCGGGAACTGGTTTCTCTGATAATCACTGAGTGTTTGTGCTCTGAGCGTGGCTGGAATGCTGACCGGGTCAAGGATCGGCTTCGTGATTTCAAGGGTAAGGTTACTTGGTTCCCCTGGCCCACCATGCGGCGTCCACTAGGTATGTTGGGGCGTAAAGGTAATTGGTTTTATGAGCCCAGAGGGACGGGGCTTAGTGATGCTCAGCGAGAAATTGGGGGTGTTTCTGCTTTTAAATTGAAAAACACACCCCCGCGAAGTCAGTAGGCGTTCATGCGCTAATTCCTCGTGACCAAGACGGATACATGAGGAAATACCGATGACGCTACTAACCGCTAATGCTATTGGCCGTGACGGCCTTCCCCAGCGCCTGAGCGAGGCTCAGGCATCTCACTACCTTGGCTTTGCCCAGGCCACTCTCCGCAAGAGCCGTGCTACTGGTGAGCTGGGTGGCGTACCCGCTCCGAAGTATCTCAAGCTGGGGCGGCGTGTCTTCTATCCCCTGGCGGAACTGGATGCCTGGCTGAGTCAGTTTGACCCGGTATCCAATACGGCTCAGGCCGCACAGGGGGGCAAGTAATGTCCGCCAGCAACCACAGCAAGACGGGTAGCAAGCTGTATCGGCTCGATGTTGCCGGGGTGTTTGCTGTCTCCCGCTATGTGTATGCCGATAGCGAAACAGAGGCCCTGGCCAAGGTTCAGGCCGTGCCAGAGGACTGGGAGCAGATCGAAAGCTTTGTGCCTGGCTCACTGGTTTACCGTGAGGCTACGGCGGTCCCTGCAGGCAGTGAGCGTGAGAAGGACTTGCGTAGCCGTCAGTTGGTAGTGCGCGGCAAGTACCGGCTTGAGCTGGGAGGGCGTCGCTATGATTAACCGGGATTACTTCTGCAGGCTGTTGCCACCGGAAGATCCGGAGAAAATTGCCCGGATTCTCCATGCGTTGGCGACCCGTGACGGTTTGCACCGCTTCGAGGCTATGCGCCTGCATGACACCGCCTTGAATTCCACGGTATCCACTCTGCGCAATCACTACGGGGTGAGGATCGACGGGGAGCCGATCACCGTAGCGGCCTACCGTGGCAAGGGCTCTCGCCTGGTGCGCTACTCCATTGATTTCGAGAGAGACC
>JAKSAW010000481.1 GCA_022361455.1 Pseudomonadales bacterium
CAAACTCGCAACACCGTAATGGCATTATTTTTATTTGTAACTATTGCATTTGTACTGATCGCATTAAGTATTCTTAGCAAAATATTATTTGCTCCCATGCCTCAACTATTAAAAAGCATTACGACGGGCGCAACGGGGGATCTGCGCGCAGATTTTAATGTTACAGGTATTCGAGAAATTGCAGAATTAAGTGAAACGTTAAAGTCATTCTTTAAAAATTTGTCTGAACATATTTCTCGAATCAATTCTAATAGCATCTCCTTGGTGGAAAGTTCGGAAACACTCTGCGTTCGCGCAGAAAGCAACAAAAACGGCGTTGATCATCAACAACAGCAAATAGAATTAGCCGCTACCGCCATGGAAGAAATGAATGCCGCCATTGAAGCAGCAAGAGCTGGCGAAGCGGGACGAGGTTTTGCAGTGGTTGCAGACGAAGTTCGATCCTTAGCCACTCGAACTCAAGAATCTGCAGAAGATATCCGTGATAAAGTGGAAAGACTATTGAATGAGACCGATTCTGCTGTCACCAGCATGCAGAACAGTATCGCCATCGCGGAAACTGATAGCGAAGGTCAATCGGTAAAACCTGTTGCCGGAGAACTTAAAGATTCAGTGAGCTGTTTTATAACTCAAGACAAAGGCTAAAGCTCAGTAGCATCAACTAACGAGATCGGAATTGAGAAGCGTGAAGTAATTGCCGAAGCGTATTTCGGAAACTTCGCCCTTTTCAACCGCCTCACGCAATGCGCAACCGGGCTCCTGTTGGTGTCGGCAATCACGAAATTTGCAGAAACCAACATAACCCTGGAATTCACGATATCCATCGATAATGTCATCTTTCTCTAGATGCCATAATCCGAATTCACGAATACCTGGGGAATCAATTAAATCACCCCCCGTAGGAAAATGAAATAAGCGCGCATTGGTCGTTGTATGTCGGCCCAACTTCGAATTTTCCGAAAGTTCACCCACTTTCACGTTTTCGCCCGGTAATAGTGCATTCACCAAAGACGATTTACCTACCCCAGACTGTCCCACAAATGCACTGACCTTGTGATCTAAATGCGCCTGCAGTTCCGATAGCCCTTGTAACTCTTTCGCAGACGAACGAAGCACTTCGTAACCAATGTTCTGATAAATCTTTAACATTGACTCAATGCCCGGCTGATTTTGTTCCGTCAACAAATCAGTTTTATTCAACAGAATTTTAACTTCGATATTTTGCAGCTCAGCCGCCACCAAATAACGGTCTATCAATAGACTGGAAGGCGTTGGCTCGGGTGTCACCACCAACACGATAAAATCGATATTAGAAGCGACCGGCTTTAGAACACCGCGAGGATCAGGCCGGCTCAATAAAGAATGCCGCGGTAGCACCGCCTCAATCATTCCCTGACCAGATTTTCCTTCTCGCCAAGCAACACGATCACCGGTCACCAACCCACCTAAATTGGCGCGAAAATGGCATTGCATGCGAATACCGGTTGCTTCACCTTGATCATCGAGGGCCTCTACTTCCACCAATTTGCCAAAATGACTGACCACCACACCGGATATTTCTGGGCCCAATTCAGAATCATCGATAGACTGCGCCTTCTTATTTACGCGCTTCGCCTTTTCCTCCTGAATTTTCTGAACTCGCCAAGCCTGCTTGCGTGTCAGCTTTCTTTTCGACATATCTGCATACTAAATTCGTCTAAACCTTTGTGGTGGTTTATTATTAACAACAATTCAATGAACAACTCTGACAACATTTGCCATTCATCATCAAGGGTTTGCACCATGAGTGATCGCAAGAACAATCTTATTTGGATTGATCTAGAAATGACAGGGCTAGATCCCGACAACGACGTGATAATTGAAATCGCCACACTCGTCACCGACGCTCACCTCAATCCAATTGCCGAGGGCCCAACTATTGCGGTACACCAACCGGAAGAAATTCTAAACGGAATGGACGAATGGTGCACCCGACAACACGGCAATTCCGGGCTAACTCAACGTGTCAAAGAAAGCCGAATCGATGAAGCCACTGCAGAAGCGCAAACCATCGAATTTCTCATGCAACACGTCGACAAAAATGCTTCCCCCATGTGTGGCAACAGCATCTGTCAGGACCGCCGCTTTTTATACCGCTACATGCCCAAACTGGAAGATTATTTTCACTATCGCAATTTAGACGTCAGCACCTTAAAAGAACTAGCAAGACGCTGGAAGCCATCCGCACTAGACGGCTTTAACAAACGTGCCACCCACCTGGCCATGGATGATATTAAAGACTCCATCGCCGAGCTTCAGCACTATCGCAACACCTTTATTAATCTCAACAAATAAAGCTTGTTTGCCGTAAGCTAGTTATCACTACGCGTTAGGAAACGTAAAAGGTAAAACCTCTTCCAACGAAGACTTTCCTAACGCTAGCATCAACAATCGATCCAAACCCAAGGCCACACCAGCGCACTCTGGCAATCCAGATTCCATAGCTTCTATTAGCAACTCAGGAATAGGCAGCTCCGGCAATCCCATCATTCTTCTTTGATGATTATCCTCTTCAAAACGAGATCGCTGCTCTTTGGCATCCACCAATTCTTGATAACCATTCGCCAATTCCACACCATTCACATACAACTCAAATCGCTTCGCCACCCAATGGCCATCAGCATTCTGAACCTTCTTAGCTAATGCGGCCTGCTCAGCAGGAAAATCTATCAGCATGGTCAACCCTTCAGGCATCGCCGGCTCCACCACCTGCGACATCAACAAGTCCAACCAACCAATCCGATCCAACTCCGGCAACGACTCTCCGAGATGCTTTTTCGCAACAGCCGCCAAATCCGAAGGGTCGGCTTCAAAGGGAGACAAACCAACAACTGACTCAAACAACTGTGCGTAAGTCAGCGGCTCATGAACAGCCCAATCACAATCAAGCTCACCTGATACCAATTGCACCAACGCTATCACTTCCTTTTGCAGCTCATCACTACTCCAACCAACCCGATACCATTCCAACATAGAGAATTCAGGATTATGGCGAGCACCTACTTCATCCACACGAAACGATTTACAAACCTGATAAATCGACCCCGATCCGGCAGCCAATAAACGCTTCATAGGAAATTCAGGCGAAGTCTGCAAATACCGAGCACCCTCTCTCGTATCCACAACAAAACTTTCAAGATACGGATCCATCGCCGTGGACGAACACAGCAAAGGCGTCTCCACCTCCAACACAGATCGCTCAGCAAAATAACCACGAACTAGAGCTAACATTCGAGCTCGCGCCTGCAACACCTCAATCGTCACCATCCAACAATCCACAATCAATCAAAGAACAAAAACCAGGCAGAGTGCAGCCAAAAGGATAGCTGAGCCATCTCTTTTAGGGTTCGGCGCAGCCGAGCATCACAGCAAAATTAGGCCGCCTTGTCTGAGCCCAAAGGGCGAGTTGCGGCCGTTAAGATTTTGCGAGAAGCGCAGGGAACCCAAAGGGCAAGCTGTAGCCTAAAAGAGATGGCTCAGCTATCCGCTCAAACCCACGAACCAGCATCCAACCAAATCCTAAGAACACAAAAAAAGGCCGAACCCAAAACAAGATTCAGCCTTTCTTCAAAATCACAAGATAAGATTAAACCCGGCTGACATACTCCCCAGTCCGAGTATCAATCTTCAACACATCACCAATATTCACAAACAAAGGCACACGAACCGTCGCACCTGTTGCCAATGTCGCTGGTTTCACACCGCCAGTAGCCGTATCACCCTTAAGCCCAGGATCCGTCTCAGTCACCTCAAGCTCCACAAAATTTGGCGGCGTAATACTCAAAGGCTCACCGTTGTACAAAGTCACCGTACAAACATCTTCCTCTTTCAACCACTTCGCAGCATCACCCACCGCTTTCTCATCAGCACCCTTCTGCTCAAAGGTCTCCTGATCCATAAAATGCCAAAACTCACCATCGGTGTACAAATACTGCATATCAGTATCCATCACATCCGCACTTTCCAACGACTCACCCGATTTGAAAGTACGCTCCCAAACCTTACCGCTTTTAAGGTTACGCAATTTTACCCGGTTAAAAGCCTGACCCTTGCCTGGCTTTACAAATTCATTCTCAATAATGGAGCACGGGTCCCCATCTAACATCACTTTAAGACCTGAACGAAATTCGTTGGTAGAATAGTTCCCCATGAAATTTTCCTAATCACAATTAACTGATGGCTCAAAAAAGGCCCTAATGATAACCCGAACCGCCCCCACTTGGCACACAGAAGATTGGCAATTTCAGCTATCCA
>JAKSAW010000404.1 GCA_022361455.1 Pseudomonadales bacterium
AGTCCAAGGCACTGTCGCGGTGTGTGACGGTGGCCGGCCTGCGGTGACCGGGACAGCTGTTGCGTACCATCAGGAGTTGACGTCGGCCATCCTCGGACCACCCAACGGCGGGAACGTTCAGCGACGTTCGGTGGTGCTTCTGATGAAGTTAATGCGGCGTTTGATATATTAAATGGAGTGTTAACTTGCACAGCATGTTTGGCTCCCCGCAGTGAAACTTCAGTAGGTGCGTATTAATAGCATCATGGGGTATCAATACAACATGACTCCTTGAAAGTTGCACGGCGCAGCGCGATGGCGGAGTTACAGTTCGTGGGGTATCCCTTAGGGGGGGTTTCCATCGGGTTTGCGAGCGCTCGCAAAGTTCGCAAAGTTCGCAAACCGCTCGCAAGGCGCTCGCAAAATCGCTCGCAAAGTACTGATCAAATCCTGATCTTGCGAGCGGTTTTGCGAACGGGTCGGGGGTGCTCGCAAGCTTGCGAGCGCTCGCAAGGAGCTGACGTGGCGGTCCAGGTACCTGGCGCGCCCTCCCCGCCCGACCATATATGGTGGCCGTTCGCAAAGGCGCGGGCGCGAGCCGGCGCGATGCAGAGGGCCCCCGCGGCGGCTCTGCGCGAGGGGATGTGGTGAGGCACGCCGGTTGGCCGACCTCCGCCGCTCTTGGCGGTTCGGCGCGTCGTGCTTCCGCCGTGTGCGTGATCGGGGCACGAGCGGACGCGATGGAGAGGGCACCCGCGGCGGGCCCCATGCAAGGAGAGGTGGTGAGGCACGCCGGCTGACCGATCTCCACCGCGCCTGGTGCTCGTGCGTGGCGCCGCGCCCGCGCCGTGGCCCGCTCACGGGGTCAGGTGCAGCGACGTGCAGCTGTGATGGACGCGCCCGTCGACTGGCGCGCCCAATGCGACGAGCGACGTGAGCGCGGCCACGGCGCCGGGGCGCGGGGCGGCCTACATGCCAGTGGTGGGGCACAGCGAGGCAGCAGCGGCGCGCGAGAGCCGTCGCCTTTGAGGGGGGTCGACGTTGGTGGCCATTTCGGGCGGACCTTTCCCTTCGGTTCAGCTCCACAACTTGGCGCTGACCGTTGCAGCTCATCGGTGAGCGTCGAGTAGCGGCCACTCGACACTCGTGTTGCGGCGAGAATCAAACTGCCGGCAATGCGTACCACGTCCATTGTTCGCCGAGGATGCCATGGGTGCTCACTGTGCCGACGCCGATCGATCGTGCGGCCGGTTAGCGGTAGTTTCTGCGCGCTCTGTGGGCGACAGGACAGCGGAGTGGCGGGCTGGCGCGGTTGCTGGCTGGCAGTTGGCGCGCGTGCGTGCTGACGCTTTGGCGGGGTGCCGGGGGCTGGGGCGGGCAAGCTGGCACTCGGGCCAATGAGGCCTGATCCGCGCTGATGTCAGCACCTGTCCAGTGGATCGCGCCCCCTTGCGAGCACTGCATTCCGATGTGAACCCCCCCAGGGGTTTGCGAACTTTGCGAGCTTTGCGAGCGCTCGCAAGCCCGATGGAAACCCCCCCTAAGACGCTCAGCGAGCGAAGAGCCCAGGAACGGCGTGCAGCCGGAATCCCGCGCCTATCAGCGCGGTCCTGTGGCCACTCTGCAGCCTACGTGGCTAACCCTTACGTAACTCGGCCTTACGGCCGGCCAGGCTCCGATGCTGTACGGGAACCCGGGTTCCTGTGCCAGGAACCCCAGCGTTCTCACCCATGCGGGGGGTTTCCCCCGTGGGTCATCTGTGGTGCACAATTCGGACGCAGCTACCGAGCCTCTTACCACATCGTGGGGTTCTTACTCGGTACATCCGATGTAATGCAGAACCATCTAGTGCGTCGTGGTGTAAAGACACACCGGGTACGTTGTGAGCACGTAGCAGTTCATGGGCCCACCTTCGTGGTTCGGTGTGTGCGCCCTTCGCACCCCTCTGGGTTTATGGCGCCGGGTTGGCGTCGCCCCGGGGGGG
>JAKSAW010000666.1 GCA_022361455.1 Pseudomonadales bacterium
TGGCGATACCGAAAAATTCTCGGTTTCAGTTACTCCTGAATGTGTTACGGGAAGTCCTAGACTAGACGTGAATCTTCAGTTCACTGCAGTGGGTGATACTCAATCAACTCTTGAGCTAACAAATGATGAATTGGTAAGGCTAACCAATGGTAATTTGGTTTTAGCGACTTCAGGTCAAACCACGCCGTTCGATCCATCACAATACACGCTAACCACCAAATCCGGTTACGTATACCAGATCGATCAAAACGTTGGCCTACGAGTAGTCACCGATCCAAACGGCCATACGCTCACCTATTCAGATGATGGAATCGTTCACTCCAACGGAAAGCGCGTAGATTTCCTACGCGATAGCGAAGGCAGAATCGAATTCTTAAGCGATCCAAAAGGTCAGCTAACGCAATACCACTACAACGATCTAGGCGAGCTAAGCGCCGTTAGCGATGCAATTGCTTATCAAACGCCAGAAGAAGACGACGTCACCTACGTTTATCAAACCGGCCACTACCTAGAAGACATTATTGATCCTCTAGGTCGCCGCATCGTGAAAAATATTTACGAAAATGGTCGCTTAGTAGCGCAAGAAGATGGCCAAGGTAATCGTAAAGACTTTAATCACGACCTAAATGAACGTTCAACGATTGTAACCGATCGAGACGGTCGTCAAACGCTCTTCAATTACGACGAACGCGGTAATGTTACTGATGAAATCGTCGTCATGAGCGATGGTATTTACAGTAGCGATATTGTTACTAACTACACCTACGATGCCAACGACAACCAAGAAACCAAAACCATTGGTTTGTCGACCTGGACCACTCAATACGATGCCTCTAACAACTTAACCTTCGCCGAAGATCCAGAAGGCAATCGAGTTCGTTACGAGGAATACAACGCACGTGGTCAAGAAACGCGTATTTACGATGAGCTAGATCGCCTAACCGTTATGGATTACGACGACAATGGTAATCTAGATGGCATCACCATGCCGGGGCTTACTAATCCAGACAGTGGTGATGTCGAACAGCATCAAGCCAGTAACTATATCCTTAACGGTAAAGTATATAGCACCACTGATCTGCGTGGCCATGTAACTAGCTACACCTATTATCCATCAGATCATGCATGGGCTGGTCAAAAGCACACAGAATCTAGCCCACTCACAGGCACGATTACTTACACCTATGACGCTAACAACAACGTCGCTACCGAAACGCGTCAGCGCACGGTGAATGGTGCAGTCGTTAACGAAACGGTGGAGTATGAGTACGATGCCCGTGATCGTGTCACCAGAGCTACCTATCCAGATGGTACCTTCACGCAAACTGAATATGATATTGCAGGCAATATGGATCGGGAGCGTGATCGTTTTGGTGAATGGACCGACTACACCTATGATGAATACGGCCGCCTAACGTTAACCGAATACCCGGATCAAACCACAGAAGTTCGCACCTATACGGACGAAGGGCTGCTAGATACAGTCACTGATCGTATGCAGCGCACCACAACCTATCGTTACGATGGAGCAGGGCGCTTGTGGCGTACCATTTACCCAGGTGGCAGCTTCACTGAAACCTTATACACATTACAAGGTTGGGTAGATTCAGAACAAGACGAAGAAGGCAACATCACCGAGTATCGCTATGATCTTGCCGGTAAACGCACACAGGTTATTCGTACCTTAGATAGTCGCCAAATCATCCACAGTTACACCTACTATGACAATGGCGAGCTTCATACCGAAACAGATGCGAATAACAACACAACCACCTATGTGATCAACGAATTCGATCAACGGATCGAAACTCAGTTTGCCAATGGCACCACCATGGGCCAACGATTCGATCCAATGGGTGCGCGCGTTCGCATGATCGACCAAGAAACCGTAGGCACCGATTACCGCTACGATGATTTAGGTCGATTAGAACAAGTTCAACCGGATGTCATGATCGAAGGTGTGCGTGTGCCTAATACCACTTACACCTATGACGAAGTGGGCAACAAGTTAACGCAAACAGACGCCAATGGGCACACTACAACCTGGACCTATGATTATTACGGCCGTGTGCTAACCCGCACGCTACCGATGGGCCAAGTGGAAACCTATAGCTACAACGATGCAACTCGCGAAGTAACCCATACTGACTTTAACGGTAACTACAGCATTACCAAGCAAGACAATATGGGCCAAGTAGAATCCGTGGACTACTACTTTGGTGATACTGACGCCCTAAGAGCATCCGAGTCTTATACCTACTACGATAACGGCCAGTTGCACACCGTTACCGATAAGCACGGTACCACCACCTACGGCTATGATAATCGTGATCGACTAGATTATTTGATTCAACCCGATGGCGTGCGATTCGATTATGACTACGACAATGTAGGCAATAGAACCGAAGTGACAGTGACTCGTAACACCGATATCACAACGGTTACCTATACCTACGATGATTTAAATCGTTTAAAAACAGTCGTTAACAACGAAGGTACAACGGAATACGAATACTACGACAACGGTAATCTTTACACGGTTACCTATCCAAACGGCGTGGAAACCGAGTACCAATACAACCCAGTCAATCAGTTAGAGTACATGGAAACAACTAACGAAATTGGCACAGTGCTTAGCAGCTTCGATTACGCGCTATATCCATCAGGGCGACGCGACACCATTACCGAAAATAATGGCCGCGTCACTGACTATGATTACGACGATTTATATCGCCTAACCAACGAAACCATTACCGATAGTGTTAATGATGATCGTAGTGCGGAGTATCAATACGATTGGGTAGGTAACCGCACTTACAGCATCGTTGATGGCGTTCACACAAGCTATGTTTACGACGATAACGATCGCATAGAAACCCAAGGTGGTTACAGCTACACCTATGATGATAACGGCAATACCCTAACCGAAACCATCGATGGGGTTGTTACGACCTATGTGTATGATGAAAATAATAAGCTCATCGAAACATTGACTGGCGGAAGCACTACTAGCTTTACCTATAATCACAATGGCATTCGCACTAGCAAAACCGAAGACGGTGTAACCACTGAATTCGTGGTTGATGAGAATCGCGATTATGCTCAAGTGCTGCAAGAAGTGGTTGATGGTGCAGAAGTAGTTGGATACACCTATGGCCATGATTTGAT
This sequence comes from Pseudomonadales bacterium, assembly GCA_022361455.1. Lineage (GTDB taxonomy): Bacteria > Pseudomonadota > Gammaproteobacteria > Pseudomonadales > Ketobacteraceae. The sequence continues at coordinate 3,169 of JAKSAW010000666.1, forward strand.
CAGCCAGGGTCGTTCAGGTCAGGTTAGTTACTACCAGTATGATGGGTTAGGTTCTACGCGTTCGTTAACTGATGATGCTGGTGCAGTGACAGATCGCTATAACTATGAAGCCTTTGGTGAAGAATTAGCGATTACTGATTTCACTAATGCGACGGAGAATTCCTACCGTTATACGGGTGAGCAGTACGATGCGAGCTTGGATCAGTATTACCTAAGAGCGAGGTATTATGACCAAGGTGTTGGACGCTTCTCGTCTATGGATACTTGGGCTGGTATTGATAATCAGCCGATAACACTTAATAAATATCTGTATGCAAATGCAGACCCCGTTATCTATGTGGATCCGACCGGAAATTATGGTGCGTTGATTAGCTTAAGTTTTAGAGGGATTGCTACGCGTACTGCTAGTACTTTAATGAAGCGCTTTTATAAGGAGTTAATTATCACCGTTGGAGGGGCCTATGTTATTGATCAAAATGCAGATAACCCTCTGCTCGCTAACTTAAATGTTCAAACATCGAGGGAAGAAGCCAAAGCTCAAATTCAAGAGGAAGTCGAAGAGGCTTCGGGAGAATCTGGACTATTATTCCACTATACAGATAGTGCTGGTGCGAAAGGGATCGAAGGTAGCAATTGTATTAGAGCAACGGGCTTTTTTGGCCATGATCCGGATGGTATTCCTAGGCCTCAAGGCGCGTACGCTACAGATGTGACTCCGTGGGAGCACGGTTTTACTCAA
>JAKSAW010000203.1 GCA_022361455.1 Pseudomonadales bacterium
AAGATGAAGAAGCTTTCTTAGTGACCATGTCTGCTCAATTGGCGGCCGTTGTTGCTCATGCGGAAGCAACCGGCTCCATCGATGGCATGGTGTTCCCGTCAGAAAAGGCCGGGCCATACACGGCGCGCTTTGAAGGTATTACAGGCGCCACTGGTGTTGCCATTGGTAAAGCTTATGTCGTTTACCCACCAGCCGATCTGAAGTCAGTTCCCGATCGCCCTGTTAAAGATGAATCAAAAGAAATACGTGGGCTAAATGAAGCGGTTAGTAGAGTACGTCGCGATATTCGTGGTCTGCGGGAAAAAGCCTCTGAAACTTTGCAGCCAGAAGAACAAGCCTTGTTCGAAGTTTATGAACGCATGTTGGATGACAATGCGTTAACCGGCGAGATTCGTGAGCGAGTACGAGCGGGTAATTGGGCTCAGGGTGCATTGCGTGAAGTGGTGATTAAACACATACGAGCTTTTGAATCGATGGATGATCCCTATTTAAGGGAGCGAGCTTCTGACGTTCGCGACTTAGGCTTGAGAGTGTTAGCCCATCTGCAAGAGAACCCTGTTGAAGCGTTAGATATTCCACATAACTGCATCATCATCGGTGAAGATATTACGCCAACGGTATTTGTTGATGTGCCGCGGGATCAAATCGCGGGGATCATTTCGCTACATGGATCAAGTAACAGTCATATGTCGATAGTTGCGCGATCTTTAGGAATACCAACGGTCGTTGGTGTTGCTGAATTTCCGCTTTCAAGAGCGGAGGGTCGTGAGTTAATCGTCGATGGATATCGTGGTGAAGTAATTGTATCGCCAACCACGGAACTGCGAAAAAGCTACCAAAGCATCATGGAAGAGGAGCGCCAGCTTTCTAAAGAATTAGAGGAAGTGGCGGACCTAATGGCGGTAACGCCTGACAATCACATGATGAGTCTGTATGTGAATACCGGGTTAATGGCTGATGTCGCGTTATCTAAAGAGCGCGGTGCCGAAGGTGTTGGGCTATATCGAACAGAAATCCCGTTTATGGTTCGCGATCGTTTTCCCAGTGAGCTTGAGCAAATGGAAATCTATCGCCAGCAGCTAGAGGCGTTTGCACCAGCGCCCGTAACCATGCGTACTTTGGATATTGGTGGTGACAAAGCGTTGCCTTACTTCCCAATTTCTGAAGACAATCCTTTCTTAGGTTGGCGTGGTATTAGGGTAACACTGGATCACCCAGAAATATTCTTGGTACAAGTGCGAGCCATGCTTTGGGCAAGCGAAAGCTTGGATAATCTGCGTATTATGTTGCCGATGGTTTCTTCCGTGACAGAAATTGAAGAGGCCATGCATCTTATTCATCGTGCTTATTTAGAAGTACTAGAAGAAGGTGCCCATGTAGTCATGCCAGAAATTGGTGTCATGATCGAAGTGCCTGCTGCGGTTTATCAAGTCAAAGAATTTGCCCAGCATGTGGATTTTCTATCGGTAGGCAGTAATGACTTAACGCAATATTTATTGGCGGTGGATCGTAACAATCGTCGTGTCGCTAATCTTTATCAGGCGTTTCATCCAGCAGTTTTAAGAGCGTTACAAGATATTGTGGTTGCAGCAAGTGAGGTAGATACACCGGTAACGATATGCGGTGAAATGGCCGGTGATCCCAGGGCTGTTTTATTGTTGATGGCAATGGGCTATGACACTCTCAGTATGAGCGCTAGTAGCTTATTGAAAATAAAGTCGGTGTTGCGCCAAATCAGCTATGAGCGTTCCAAAGAGTTGCTATCCGAAATTTGGGGAATGGATAATGCAGCGGTGGTGTTAAGTCATCTCGATTTCTTTTTAGAAAAAGAAGGTCTTGGTAACTTTATCAGGCCGGTTCAGAGTAGTGTGGTAACTTGATTCAGTTGGAAAATATAACTGGTTTCGTTGACAGCAACTGATTATCACATTAGATTCCCAACTGTTACGGACAATTTACTAAAAATATAAAAAGGACTTTACCCATGAAGCATGGAAAGCTGTCTTTGCGCGGTTCTCGCGCTATTCAACTATTTTCAATCGTTCCCGTTGCTCTAGTCGTTACTGGCTGCCCTAAAATCGACAAAGATTTGCCGCCCCTATCTGAATATGAACAAAGTGAAGGCTGGTATGAAGATGCCTTTATTCGCGTTTATAAATCCGAATTACCGACTCACATTCACCCTAATGCTGATATATTTACTCATCCCTGGATGGTCCTAAAGCCAGCAAACTCTGAGCATGTTGTAGTATTAGAGTTAACTGAATCTAAGGGTGGCGAGTGTGATTCCTTCGATGCTTATGATGAAACACAAAGGTATCAAGACTGTGGCCATATCATGTGGCAGTCAAATTCAGGCTTGTCAGATATCGATGAGTTTAGTGAGCCCTACTACGGCTATGATATTGATACCTTCACTTTGGGTGAATTGCGTGGTGGGGAAGAAGTTGCCGCTATGGTCGATTATATTTTTCAACAAACACCTAATTACCCCTGTCAGAATGAATATAATTATTTGACTCACAACAGTAATACTTACGTTAAAGTAATGTTAGAGAACTCGGGTTTTTACAAGCAATACGAAGTTGTCAATGAAGAGCCCTTTAGTATGGGGCAGTCCTCTTGGGGGGCGCAGTTCTGGAAAAACTGTTCCATCGAAGAGCCAGATGAAACCGCTCAGACATCTGACTACTAAAATATCAGTCTAATATAACAGGCGATGCTTATTGCATCGCCTTGGCTATTATTGGTGTGCCTGTTTGCTTTTCAGCTAATTGAACCATTGACTGGCTTAAATCGTTGGCGAGTAATTCAGAAAAAGCCAATCTACCCTTATCCATTGACAGGTGGGTAGCGTCATAAAACATGGTTGCATCGAACTTTGGGTGGGTTTGATAATTGCGAATTTTAATGCCGAGTTTCTCGCTTATGTTAGCTAAAAGTTGATTAAGTTTTTCTTCTGTTTTAGGCGAAGGTTTTACAATGTCCTTGTTTCTAGGCATTAGCACTACTTCTACCTTGTCTGAAAAAGATTGAAACTCTTCAATGACGCTCTCAAAGTCACTGAGCAGTGAATCACTAAAACCCAGTTCTAATATATCGCAACAGTTGATGCGGCTTTGTAAGTCGAATTGTAGTGTTTTAGGGTACTGCATATTTTGAGTTAGGGAGCTAACTAGTTCATGATCTTCAATGGGAAGATCTATCATATCTATTAAGCCACCTTGGGTGTTGGGGTTCCAAATATGAGATTTCTTAGTGGTTGGTTGTGCTTTATTAATTGCTTGAGATAATTTTCTATACAGTGCTTTTCTTTCTGCTAGTACTTGCAAGTATTCATCGTCAAATTGTGCAGCGAGAGGTGCTTGACTTTGTGCTGAATCAATAATGGTTTTCAATCCACCAGTGATTGCTTCAGCAGAAACACCATTTCGCAAATACTTAGTCGCGGCCATTCGTGCGAAAAGCTCAATATCGTCTTCCGCGAGTTTTAATAACTCCGCATCTGACATTAATAATGCAGTCACCTGTTCTTTGAGAAAAGGTCGAAACTGTTCTCTTTTCTTGGTCGCCAAAAATGGGTTGAATTCAATAAGGCTAACGGATAAGCGTTTGTCATGTTGGGCTAGTGTTTCTTTGATTCTCTTTGCCAATAGCTTCTGGTAGGCCGGATTCATGTTGCCAAGGCCTATGTTAAAACTTTGGATATCTAGAGTGGTGTTACGATTAACAGTTTCATCAAAATATCGTGGCGAAAAGCCATCTTTAACCAAGGATGAACCAAACACAAGTACGGTTTCTTTTGTTGATTCGGCAATAATTGGTAAAGCGTTCAGGGTAGAGCGAATGCGCTGAACGCCAAACACATCGCCAGCATTGTTTTCAGCAAAACGAATAAAATGATTCACTAGTGCTACCGCTGGCAGCATCAGCATTGTGGTCGCTATCATAGTGTAGATTATCGCTTTCTTAGAATTGGAAATAGATAAACTCATGACCTGGCTCTCCAATCATAAATACAAACGCTTGTCCAAGAATAAGCAGGGGCAAGAACCACCAAAACCGCTTTTCTAAAGTTGATTTGTGCTTGATGATCCAATGATCAAGCACATGCACCATGACGATGGAAAATATCACTAGCCCGAGAATGATACCTGCATAGGGGGTGGCAGCAATCGTAGAAAAAGGCTGATGTAGATCGGCAATGATGCTAAATGCGCTGGAAATGCTTTCTGCTCTAAAGAACACCCAGCCAATACAGATTAAATAAAACGTGAATAGCCATTGGCATAGAGTGAGCCATCTAGATTGTTGGTTGCCAAACCATTTGCCAATAGTTGTTCGGCGTAGTAAATGAGTCGCGGAAATGATCAAACCATGAAATGCACCCCAGGCAACGAATGTCCAGGCTGCACCATGCCAAAGACCTCCCAATAGCATGGTAATAAATACATTGCGTATCTGTCGATTGTTACGGTTACCGCCCAGTGAAATATAGAGATAGTCTCTTAACCAGCTAGATAGCGAAATATGCCAGCGTTTCCAAAACTCAACGGGAGAAACAGAAAAGTAAGGAGTATTGAAATTAAGTGGAATCTTGATGCCAAGTATCAATGCCAAGCCAATAGCGATATCACTATAACCGGAAAAATCGCCATAGATTTGTCCGGCAAAGGCGAGTACACCTGTTAAAGTTTCTATCCAGCTTAAGGGTTCTGGGTTGTTAAATAGCGTTTGTGCTGGCGCTGATAAAAGATCGGCAATAGTCTTTTTAACCAAGCCCATGGTGATTAACACCAATCCGTATTGAATGTTGCTAATTTCAATTTTAGGAATAGTTTCTATTTGTGGCAGTATTTGCCGTGCTCTTAATATAGGGCCAGCTACTAACTGTGGGAAAAATGATAGCGTAGCAAAAAATGGAAGGAATGATTTTCTTGCATGGGTTTCACCGCGATAAACGTCGATGGTGTAGCTCATACTTTGAAAAGTATAGAAAGAAATACCTACCGGTAGCACGATACTTAAGGTACCTAAGGATACATCCAAGCCAATCCATCCAAGGGAGGCTTGAACCGATTCGATCATAAAGTTTAAGTATTTAAAAATACCTAAAATTCCAAGGTTGGTAGCAATAGAGATGAAAAGTAAGCGCTTGCGCTGTTGCTGATCCTCGGTGCTATCCATAAGATTGGCAACGGTGTAATCAACAATACCGCTGAACATTAATAATGGAATAAATCGATAATCCCAGGCGCCATAAAAAATTAGGCTGGCAATAATAATTAACAGCACTCTGGGGGTATTTTTTGCAAACGTTAACCCGTAGAGCACATGGAATATCGATATAAAGGCCACAAATAGTGGCGTATTAAATAACATAAGCTAGATTGCCTTTTGCTTATCCTTTTTTGTTGTTATCTGTGTCTTTGTTCCTGTCAGCAAGCTAATTGGTTATTAAACATTGCCTGTGGCTTTTTTCCAGCGCTGTGTTAAGGAAGCAAGGAATTTGTAACTGAAAATAATACTGCTCAACCCTAATGCTTGCAGTTTGGCTTGTACTGATGACATAAAGCTTCGGGTCTTCGATAGCTGAATACTGCAGCGTTTTCCTGATAGATGTTCAACTAAGTCCGCTTGAGTACCGCCGTCATGCTTTTCGCCAAATTGTAGTTCGTACTCCAGTTGTCTGAACGTATTTTCATTGATCGGCGCAAAGCTGAAATCAAAAGGTAAACCATAGACTTTGGCTACAAGCTTTTTACTTCGTTCACTGATTACACCCCTAAGTGAAAAAGGCAAACCGATGAATCGGCCAGGTACACAAAAATAACCGGTGTAGTTTGAAAATGTGTCTGTAGCTATATCCTTGAGTTCTCGATGGAGTAGAACCTGGTATTTTTCTTTTATAGCACTACTAATTTCAGGCGAAAAGTAATCGAAAGTAGCATCTGACACCATTGCATCGATGACAAGATGAACTCGTGTAACGTTACTCTTATTATGTAAATGATGGGGCTTGCAAAAGTCACCGAACCAAAACTCACCTGGTTTCCATTGCACATTTTCGCCATCAATATTAAAGATTACATCTGGGTGGGTCACAATGGGTATATGTAATCGAATAACACCCCGGTTCCAGCCTAGGCCTTGGTCCTTGTGCTCCCCAATTCTTTTTCCGGGAGGAAGAAATAGTAATCGTGCGACGCCAATTGGAAAAGGAAAACTGCTTAGTATTTCTTTAAAGTATGGGCAGTGATTTAAAACTTCCGTATCACTGACAGATGCGGATGTAATAGCAAAGGTGCTCTTGTAGCTCCCATTGACGCTACGTAATGAAATCCCAGTCCAACTTCCATCATGGTAACCACCAGATTGTGCTGCCGATTTAAAGCTGGTAACTGCGGTATCTAAATCTTGTTTAAGTCTTGCTGGGTCAAACTCTGCGTTCAGCCTGAGCGTCGAAAGGTTGTTATTCATATCATACGTCCGTGTCATCAGTTTTCGTGTGACTGCTATTTTTAATGCAATTTTTATTAGTTTGGGTGTTATTTGCTGTTGCCAAAGTTACCCATAAATATGCCAAAAGCTATAGCGCTAAAAACTCAAGATAATACGAGTTGATTTTTTATATTCAATATTCATTGGTGTTAGATAAATGGTTTGTTATCTAACAGGCCTTTGGACTTTTATAATTAATCCAGTTGAATATTTTTTATGGCTCAGAGGCTAACAACTTAGACATTTAAAGGCTTGTATTAATTGGCCAGCAATGCTTGCCTTTATGTTCAAGAAGCTAATTAAGGGGAACGGTTTTTGTTTAAATTATCAGTGCGGCTTTTGCTACCGTTTGAGGGTATTACTAGATAGTTAAACGTTTTAAGTAGCAGTCAATACAATAACGTTTTGATTTCCAGTATCAGATGGTCAGTTCTACAAATTCCGTTTCCTGTCCCGAAGCGTTCCATGTCTTCTCGTACATAAATGCAGCACCATTTTTATCACATAATAAGACTGTGCTGCAACGTGTACCGTATCTACCAAATGGGGTAGTGATAAAACGTGGCGACAAATAACGCTCCATTTCGAGGCCAACACCAGTATTTGGCAGTAGCTCGTCATTGGCTTGTTCGCGATGGTTCATTACGTTAAACAAATTTCCAACTAATGTTTCTGTTGTCTGTCGTTGCCTTACCACAGTTTCTTCGAAAGCTTGTTTCCCTTGGGAGACTTTCGGCCATGGCGTATCAAGTAGATGATTGCTGAGGCCGTAGATTCCAGCTGCTAGAGGCGCTGCGTTTTGTTTAAAGCTATCCGGCTCACTCTTATTCGAAAAGTACCAGAGGTTTTCAGTATTTCCGACAAGCAGGTTAAAGCCTTCATAACGGTCGCGATTGCATTCAACGGCCTTTAAATAATCCTCTGCTTGGTTTTCACTTTGCAAGAAGTCCGCCACCAATTGGCCACGGCTAATAGGGTTG
>JAKSAW010000290.1 GCA_022361455.1 Pseudomonadales bacterium
GCGTTGCTAGTCATGGGCTTTTGTTTAGCCAGTCGATTGATTTGTCTACCGGAGCGTTTACGGGTGTAAAGCTAGATTTGTGCGGACATTGTTTGCGCTACGAAGAAAATCAGTGGATAGATAAGTTGTCTCACTTGCCTGAAGGCATGCTATTAAAAAATGCTCAGGTATTTTTTGAGGATCTTAAAAACTTTTGGCGCTGCGGATTAGATGTTGCATTCGTTAGCTTGGGGATCGACACTTATGGAAAAAGTCGCTGCAACTTATACTGGAAAATACGCTGAAGACGAATTGCTCAATCAAATTAATTTGTCTGCTGGGCTCGCTGCAACCTATTTACTGGGAATGCAAAACAAAGACGGTTATTGGTATGACTATCGTCTACCCGTTGGTGTTTCTGATGAGTGGGTAACAGGATTCGTTGGGCGATCTTTACAGGCTTGGGTTCCTGAGCATTCGAGCTTGTTTAAAGCCGCAGGTGCACTTCTAGATCAGCGCTTATATCAAGCTGGTTGGGGTTATAACAAGCATACCGGTGCTGATGCAGATTCTACCGCTAACGTGATTCTATTTTTAAAATCGCTCGAGGTTACGGTTCCTGCTGCCGATCAAGAGTTTTTATTGGCACACCAACAGCAAGATGGTGGCTTTTCAACTTACTTAGATAATCAAGGTTGGTCTTGTTCGCATCCCGATGTGACGCCCATGGTGTTTATGGCGTTGTCGGGTGCCTTCCAAAAACTTTGTGCAGACAATGTTAAGCGTTACCTCACTGATAATTGTGAGAAAGGCTGTTTGTGGTCAGCCTATTGGTGGAGGAACTGTTTTTATAGTTGTTTTCACAATAGCAGGTTAATGATGGAATATTTGGGTGTGGATATAGTTAAACCAATCTCCATGCTTCAAAAAGGTGATTTCATTAATCACAAAGAACCATTTCAAGTAGCTTCTGCTTTTGATTTGGCTTGGCTTTGTGGTCTTTATTGGTTGTTCGTAAAAGAAACAGGTAATGAAGTGCTGCGCACTATTGCTATAACACTGACTCAGGAACTGATTGATCAACAGCAAA
>JAKSAW010000293.1 GCA_022361455.1 Pseudomonadales bacterium
CTTCGCGCTTCGCAATTCCACCGACAGCCAGGGACTGGCCAATATCATCGTTATGCGGATCCGCCCTCAGCGCGAGAGCGCCCAACCCGTTAAAGACACGGGCAACTCCCGGAGGGGGAGAGCCCAAAACGTCCCAATCCAGCGGTCCCCGCGCTCTGTTCGGCTCGGAAACCGCCGCCCTCGACGTATGCGCGGACGGCAGCTCCTCGCGATGCAGCTCGCATGCCTCGTTCTGGGCTCCGGAAACGGCCGGGCCCTTCGCTCGTTCGTGATCGACCCCGCTGCCCTCCTCGGTCCCGTGCAGCACCGCATTCAAGCGCCGAGCCGTCGCCTCGACTCGCGCCATGTGCGCCTCGACGCGCCGCAGCAGTGCGGTCGCCGCTTCGACCGACATCCCTCTCCCATCCGCTTGCGCGCCGTACCGGTGATGTTCTCGGCAGTCGCGCAACTCCAGCATGCGCCCCGCCGTGTGCGCGGGCGCTCGCAGCGGTCGTGTGCTACGATAGAGAGAGCTTACAAGAGAGAGAGAGAGGAGAGAGCGCGGAAAACACGAGTGTTTCTTCACAAGATCAAAGCCGCTCGGGGACCGATCCCCCGGAGCGAAAACGCAGTGTTTATACGTCCAAGAAGCCTTGGACGCCAGCTGTCGGGATGTAACCCGCATCAGGTCCGGTCACACCACAGCCAGCCGTCCCAAGTCACTCGAAACAACTCATCGTTCGTTTCCAGATCCAAGCCCACGCGTTCCAATGAATCACGCTTCGTGTCACGTCGTACGGCAAGCGCCTCATGGTATCAAGCACTCCCAATGTTTCCTCAGCTCCTCTCGCCTCAGCCACGGGTGATGGCAGCTCTCGAGGGCGATTCTTGGAGCTTCCAAGGTAGTCATCATCGGGAAGTACAAGCTCCAATTCTTGATCCAGCTCAGCGTCCAAGTCTTCGACCTCGCGATCATCCTACTCATCCTCGGATTCTCGGGCCTCCACTCTCGCTTGGCACGCCAGCTCATGTTCTCAAAATGCAACGCATTCTCTCCATCATTGGCCCCTCCTTCGGGCCAGAATCAGACAATTTCTCTGCCCCTTCTAATCGTCACAAATGCAGCGGATTTACCCATTAAAGAAGCGTGTATTTGTACATGGGCACACCACAAGCTTCCACTGTAGAAACTCCGAAACAAATTCGTGTAGAAAGGCGACAGAAATTGAGGCAAAAGAAAAAACCTCAAATGAGATGATGAACAATAGTTCAAATGTGGACCATCCTCAATGAAGATTGCAGAAAGTCCACCAAAAATC
>JAKSAW010000345.1 GCA_022361455.1 Pseudomonadales bacterium
CCCGCTCTACAGCCAAGGCCCGTCTGTCCGCTCTGAGGCGCAGGAGATCCGAGATCGAGACGATACCCGCCGCCGGGCGTGGCAAGAGCTTGGCCTGATCATCCTCGATCCGATCGACATTGACGACGATTGGTTCCGGCAGGCCCTGATCAACGAGGCAGTGAAGCAGTACGGACGGAGGCGAAAGGCATGAGCGAACGATCCCAGAAAGACGCGGAACGCTTGCGTCACTGGCTTCAGAAGGGCGGCGAGGCGCGACTGAGGCAATCGGCAGCTGGCGAGCTCTTCGACGTATATGGCCCCGACCGCGAGCGCCAGACCGGCGCCGGTTACAAGACGCTGATCCCGCCGCTGATGGACCCAAGGCTGAAGCTGACACCGCAACAGCGGACAGTCGGCGCGACCTATGGGGGCTACGTCGAAGACGTGCTTTGCGCTGGCGGGTCATCCTGGCTGCAGGAGTTTGTCGACGGCGGTAGCTCTGGGTCAGGCGGGCTGAACGAGCGGCGGTTCATGCGGATGAGCATGGTCAGCGTCGCCCGTGATGCGCTCGATCAGATGCCCATGTGCCGCTATCCGCTTGGATCGAAGCGAGCCAAGGGCAGGCGCGGTCGCCATCGGCCGATTCCCATGCTGACGCTGATCGACTGGGTGACCATCGGCTCGCGCAGCCTGAGCTTTATCGGAGTCAACTACGGGTGGACGATGCAGCGCCGGGAGCGGACGATCGTGCCAGACCGGCAGCGCAAACACATCGCCGCCGCGCTCGCTAACGGCCTCGATGTGATCGGCCAGGCATGGGAGGACAACGACATGCAGCCGCCCGGTGGAATCTCCGATGTGGATGTCGAGTAAATTTCGATTTCGGAAATTTTCTTGACTTGGGAGTCGAATCATGTGAGTGATTCGAACAATCGGAAGACGTGCGGGTGATAATCTGCTGTCCCTCATCTGATCGTAAGCCGCGTGGTGTGGCTGCCAGAGGCCCCAGAGATCGAGAGACTCTGGGGCCTCAGCGTTTCCGGACAAAGAAGCCCAGAAACAGCGCAAAGCACAGAAGCCAGAGAGGCCAAAGGCTCAACAGCCAGTCTTGCGTGGTGATCTGGTGAAGCTCAGTCATGGTCATGTGATGCGGTCTCCTTCTGCTTGTCCGTGGTGAGTTTCTGTTTTCGAAGATCGGCCAGCCCGGCGAAGCGTTCCGGCCACCGGCGCGGCGGCGTGGTCTCGAAGAACTCGGCCAGGG